>PWLM01000077.1 GCA_003560495.1 Bacillus sp. (in: firmicutes)
AAAAACATGATCACTGGTGCTGCTCAGATGGACGGAGCTATTCTTGTAGTATCCGCAGCTGACGGCCCAATGCCACAGACTCGTGAGCACATCCTGCTTTCCCGTCAGGTTGGGGTACCTTCTATCGTAGTATTCCTTAACAAGACGGACCAGGTTGACGACGAAGAGCTTCTTGAGCTTGTAGAAATGGAAGTACGTGAACTTCTTTCTGAGTACGACTTCCCTGGCGATGACATCCCAGTTATCAAAGGTTCTGCACTTAAAGCACTTGAAGGTGACGAAGAGCAGCAGCAGAATATCCTTGACCTCATGCAGGCAGTAGATGACTACATCCCAACTCCTGACCGTGACAAGGACAAGCCATTCATGATGCCTGTAGAGGACGTATTCTCTATCACAGGCCGTGGTACAGTAGCAACTGGACGAGTTGAGCGTGGACAGCTTAACGTTGGTGACGAAGTTGAGATCATTGGTCTTTCTGAAAAGCCATCCAAAACTACTGTAACTGGTGTAGAAATGTTCCGTAAGCTTCTTGACTATGCTGAAGCTGGTGACAACATCGGTGCGCTCCTTCGTGGTGTATCCCGTGACGACATCAACCGTGGTCAGGTTCTTGCGAAGCCAGGAACTATCACTCCACACACAAAGTTCAAAGCGGAAGTTTATGTTCTTTCAAAAGAAGAAGGTGGACGTCACACTCCATTCTTCACTAACTACCGCCCACAGTTCTACTTCCGTACTACGGACGTAACTGGTGTTACTCATCTTCCTGAAGGCGTAGAAATGGTTATGCCTGGGGACAACGTTGAGATGACAGTTGAACTTATTTCACCAATCGCGATCGAAGAGGGAACTAAGTTCTCTATCCGTGAAGGTGGACGTACAGTTGGAGCTGGCGTTGTAGCAAACATCATGGAGTAGTATTTACTCTTCTGAAGCCGAGCGAATTATCGCTCGGCTTTTTTTGTGTTCTGGAGGATGGAGTCGTTACTGTCGTTTAAGACGCATAAATGGGATACTGATTAATTCAGAAGGTGGAGTGATTAATTTCAGGGGGATGGGGCTTTCTAATGACAATAAATATTTTATAATGATTAAACAGGCGGCTGATGATAAAAAGAAAGCTTATAATGATTAATTCTCCCGCTGATGACAAATGAGCCGTTTATAAAGTTTAAACAGCGTCTATAATGATTAAAGATGCTCTTATAATGATTAAAAGACGCCGCGAGTGAACGCCGGCTCTGATTTTCACCGTCAGACTGATGCGCCCAGTGGTCTGAAAATAACGAGTTTCTTCTATATTATTGTGTCGCTGCAAAAGAGCCGCCTGCAAACCTGTTTAAAAGCTGCAGCGCTGCTTTTCCAGGACGATCGATGAAAATTTTGTGAGGCCCCTTGAAATTCTGGAAGCCGCCTTGTATAATATTCAAAGTGTGACCGTAGAAATGTTGAAAAAAAAGATTGCGTGTACCGGAGGAATCCTGTATACTATCTAATGTTGGTCACAAAAAGGCTTAGATCTGGAAGGTTGCCGACACACCCGAGCCCGTTGCCATGGATCGGGGGTGGGGAAATTTCCGGGGAGCAAGTCTATTTCCGATAATGGGCGAAAAAGGAGGTAACAAAATGGCAAAGCAAAAAATTCGTATTCGATTGAAAGCTTATGATCACCGTGTACTTGATGCATCTGCAGAAAAAATTGTTGAAACAGCAAAACGATCAGGTGCCGGCATTACTGGTCCAGTACCGCTTCCAACAGAGCGTTCTGTATACACAGTACTTCGTGCCGTGCACAAATACAAAGATGCTCGCGAACAGTTCGAAATGCGCACTCATAAGCGTCTGATCGACATCGTTGAGCCAACGCCGCAGACAGTTGATGCGCTTATGCGTCTCGATCTTCCATCCGGCGTAGATATCGAAATCAAGCTTTAATTTTTGATAAATATAAATTAAAAATATTAATTACAGGAGGTGTGACGGATGACCAAAGGAATCTTAGGAAAGAAACTAGGCATGACGCAGATTTTCAGCGAAACTGGTGAAGCATTACCGGTGACAGTAATTCAGGCAGAGCCTAACGTTGTTCTTCAGAAGAAGACGGTTGAAGGAGAAGGCTATGAAGCTGTTCAGCTTGGTGCATTTGACAAAAAAGGGAGTGCACAGAGAAAGCCTGCAAAAGGTCACGCTGAAAAAGCGCAGACAACTCCTAAGCGCTTCGTGAAGGAAGTCCGCGACGCTGAAACAGCGGAACTAGAGGTTGGTCAGGAAATTAAGGTAGACGTCTTTGCAGAGGGAGATGTGGTTGACGTAACTGGACAGTCCAAAGGTAAAGGATTCCAGGGTGCGATCAAACGCCACAATCAGTCCCGCGGGCCAATGACTCACGGTTCCCACTACCATCGTTCCCCAGGTTCAATGGGTCCTGTTGACCCGAACCACGTACGACCTGGTAAGCTACTTCCAGGACGCATGGGCGGCGAAACGGTAACGATTCAGAATCTTGAAGTCGTAAAAGTAGATACAGAGCGCAATGTTCTTCTAATCAAAGGGAATGTCCCTGGAGCGAAGAAAAGCTTTGTAACAGTTCAATCAGCAACTAAAGCTGAATAATTTCGGATAAGAAAGGAGGAGCCCCGATGCCTAAAGTAACTTTGTATAAACAAGATGGCTCTCAAGCAGGCGATATCGAGCTTGCAGAAGGCGTATTCGGTATTGAACCAAACGAAAGCGTACTTTACGACGCAGTGATTATGCAGCAAGCATCACGCCGTCAAGGTACACATTCAACAAAAAACCGCTCAGAAGTACGCGGCGGTGGAGCGAAGCCTTGGCGTCAAAAAGGTACAGGCCGTGCCCGTCATGGTTCCACACGTTCCCCAATCTGGGTAGGCGGTGGAGTGGCTTTCGGTCCTACACCACGTAACTACGGCTACAAGCTTCCTAAGAAGCAGCGCCGTCTGGCACTAAAATCAGCACTATCTTCCAAAGTAAAGGATGAAAACATCCTTGTTGTTGATGCACTAAGTTTTGAAGCTCCAAAAACGAAGGAAATGAAAGCAGTTCTTGCCGGTCTATCGGCAACAACAAAAACGCTTATCGTAACAGCGGACGAAAATGAAGCAGTTGCTCTTTCCGCCCGTAACCTTCCAGGAGTAAAATCCGTGAAAGCAGCGAATGTGAACGTACTTGATCTTCTCGCCCACGAGAAACTCGTTATCACACAGGATGCTGTTAAACAGGTAGAGGAGGTGCTTGCATAATGGCAAACGCAAGAGATATTATTAAGCGCCCGATCATCACGGAACGTTCTGCAGACCTTATGGCTGAAAAGAAGTACACATTTGAAGTAGATCCCCGCGCAACAAAGCCGCAGGTTAAATCTGCTATTGAGGAAATCTTCGGTGTGGAAGTCGTGAACGTTAACACGATGAACTATAAAGGGAAATTCAAGCGTTTCGGCCGTCACAGCGGCTACACTCGCAAGCGCAAAAAAGCAATTGTTGAGCTCTCAGCGGACAGCAAAGAACTAGAATTCTTTGAAGGTGCGTAAACATTTTTTAGAGAAGGAGGGAAAAGCTCATGGCTATTAAAAAGTATAAACCGACCACGAACGGCCGTCGTTTTATGACGTCACTGGACTTTCAGGAACTGACTACAGACCAGCCTGAACGTTCACTTCTGACGCCACTTTCTAAAAAGGCTGGCCGTAATAACCAGGGACGTATCTCCGTACGTCACCAGGGTGGCGGACACAAGCGTCAATACCGTGTAATCGACTTTAAGCGTGATAAAGATGGAATTCCAGGCCGCGTTGCTACGATCGAATACGATCCGAACCGCTCTGCGAATATCGCTCTTATCAACTACGTTGATGGGGAAAAGCGCTACATTCTTGCACCAAAAGGTCTTAAAGTAGGCACAGAAATCACTTCCGGTAAGGATGCCGATATCAAAGTAGGTAATGCTCTTCAGCTGAAGGACATTCCAGTTGGTACGATCATCCACAACATCGAGCTTCGTCCAGGAAAAGGTGGACAGCTTGTACGTTCTGCAGGAGCAGAAGCACAGGTGCTCGGTCGGGAAGACAAGTACGTTCTTGTACGTCTTCGTTCTGGTGAAACCCGCTTGATTCTTGGCACATGCCGTGCTACAGTTGGTCAGGTTGGAAACATCGAGCACGAACTCGTAAACATTGGTAAAGCTGGTCGTTCCCGCTGGATGAACCGTCGTCCAACCGTACGTGGTTCTGTTATGAACCCTAGTGATCACCCACACGGTGGTGGTGAAGGACGAGCGCCAATCGGACGTCCATCTCCAGTTTCTCCTTGGGGTCAGCCTACGCTTGGCTACAAGACGCGTAAGAAAAACAAAGACACTGACAAATATATTGTACGTGGACGCAAGAAAAAGAAAAAATAACGGGATTGTCCTACGGTTCTCTGGCAGAACCGTAGCGCAGTCGCGAAGGGAGGTACCATTATGGGTCGCAGCTTAAAAAAGGGACCTTTTGTAGATGATCACCTTATGAAAAAGGTGGAAGCTCAGGGCGAAACGAGTGATAAGAGAGTTATCAAGACTTGGTCCCGCCGCTCTACAATTTTCCCACAGTTCATCGGGCATACGATTGCAGTTTATGATGGTCGTAAGCACGTGCCGGTTTACATTCAAGAAGACATGGTTGGACACAAGCTTGGTGAATTTGCACCAACGCGTACGTACAAAGGCCACGCTTCTGACGATAGAAAAACACGACGCTAAATAGAGAGGGGAGGTACTGATCATGGAAGCTAAAGCAGTTGCAAAACAAGTGCGTATTGCTCCTCGCAAAGCTCGTCTGGTCGTAGACCTGATCCGTGGAAAAGAAGTAGGAGAAGCAATCTCCATCCTTAACCACACGCCGAAGAAAGCATCCCCTGTGGTGGAGAAGCTTTTAAATTCAGCTATTGCGAACGCAGAGCATAACTACGAAATGGAGCCGGACAACCTGGTTGTCGATCAAATTTTCGTAGACGAAGGAATTACACTTAAAAGATTCCGTCCACGTGCACAGGGACGTGCGAGCCGGATCAACAAACGAACTAGCCACATTACAGTGGTGCTAACTGAGAAGAAGGAGGGATAAGTGTGGGTCAGAAAATAAATCCTATCGGACTACGTGTCGGCGTTATCCGCGACTGGGAATCCAAGTGGTTCGCTGACAAAGACTATGCTGATCTGCTTCACGAAGACATCAGAATTCGTGATTACCTGGAGAAGCGTTTAGTAGAAGCTTCCGTTTCCACGATTGAAATCGAACGCGCGGCTAACCGTGTGAACGTTACGATCTATACTGCAAAACCGGGAATGGTTATTGGTAAGGGTGGTTCTGAAGTGGAAGCACTTCGTAAAGCTCTTAACAAACTTACCGGCAAGCGTGTACACATCAATATCAACGAAATTAAAAAGCCGGATCTTGACGCTACGCTCGTATCTCAGAACATTGCCCGACAGCTGGAAAGCCGTATTTCTTTCCGACGCGCAATGAAGCAGTCTATGCAGCGCACGATGCGTTCCGGTGCTAAAGGAATCAAAACTCAGGTTTCCGGCCGACTTGGCGGAGCTGATATTGCACGAGATGAACACTACAGCGAAGGAACTGTACCGCTTCACACTCTACGAGCTGACATCGACTATGGTACTGCAGAAGCAGATACTACGTACGGTAAACTCGGCGTGAAGACATGGATCTACAAAGGGGAAGTCCTTCCGACTAAAGGAACGAACGAACAGGAAGGAGGAAATTAATCATGCTAATGCCTAAACGTGTAAAATACCGTCGTGAGCATCGTGGTAAGATGCGTGGACGCGCAAAAGGCGGCACGGAAGTAACATTCGGTGAATATGGTCTTCAGGCTCTTGAAGCTTCGTGGATCACAAACCGTCAGATTGAAGCTGCCCGTATCGCTATGACCCGTTACATGAAGCGTGGCGGTAAAGTATGGATTAAAATTTTCCCGGACAAGCCATACACTGCAAAGCCTCTAGAAGTCCGAATGGGTTCTGGTAAAGGTTCCCCTGAAGGATGGGTAGCAGTTGTTAAGCCAGGGAAAGTTATGTTTGAAATCGCAGGTGTATCCGAGGAAGTAGCGCGCGAAGCTCTTCGTCTCGCATCACACAAGCTGCCGATCAGAACAAAAGTGATTAAACGAGAAGAAGTGGGTGGTGACGCAAATGAAAGCTAATGAAATCCGCAACCTAACCACTGCTGAAATTGAACAAAAAGCTGTTTCTCTTAAAGAAGAGCTTTTCAACCTTCGCTTTCAGCTTGCGACCGGACAGCTGGATAACCCGGCCCGTATTCGTGAAGTAAAGAAAGCTATTGCACGAGCAAAGACAGTTTTACGCGAACGCGAACTCGGAATCGCGGGCGAATAGTCTTGAGAGGAGGTCTTACCGTGGAAGAAAGAAATAATCGTAAGAGCTATGTAGGTCGTGTAACATCCGACAAAATGGATAAGACAATTACCGTGGTAGCTGAAACTTACAAGATGCACCCGCTTTACGGCAAACGCGTGAAGCATACGAAGAAATATAAAGCGCACGATGAAAACAACACTGCAAAAGTGAATGACGTCGTTCGCATTATGGAAACTCGACCGCTATCTAAGGATAAGCGATTCCGCCTTGTGGAAGTAGTAGAAGAGGCCGTAATTATCTAACCAGACATTATGTTTGCTTACCTGAAGGGAGGTAAAGGGATCTATGATTCAACAGGAAAGCCGTTTAAAAGTTGCTGATAACTCCGGTGCCCGTGAGGTGCTCTGCATTAAAGTACTTGGTGGAACCGGCCGTAAGACTGCGAACATCGGTGATGTAATCGTCTGCTCTGTAAAGCAGGCAACACCTGGTGGCGTTGTCAAGAAAGGTGAAGTTGTACGCGCGGTTATTGTACGTTCAAAGAGCGGTGCACGCCGTAACGACGGATCTTATATTAAGTTCGACGAAAACGCAGCGGTTATCGTACGTGATGATAAGAGCCCAAGAGGAACTCGTATCTTTGGACCAGTTGCACGTGAACTCCGTGAAAACAAGTTCATGAAGATCGTTTCTCTTGCTCCAGAAGTACTTTAATTCATGCAATATATCGATAAAGACCGAGTAAAGAGGAGGTGCCCTCATGTCCCAACAAGTGAAATTGCACGTTAAAAAGGGAGATACCGTAAAAGTCATCTCCGGTAAGGACAAAGGCCAAGAAGGAAAAATTCTTGAAGCTTATCCGACAAAGTCACGTGTTCTTGTGGAAGGCGTCAACATGGTAAAGAAGCATGCCAAGCCGTCACAATCCAATCCACAAGGTGGAATTCTTAACCAGGAAGCGCCTATTCACGTATCCAACGTAATGGTTGTCGACCCATCTACGAACGAGCCGACGCGTGTAGGATTCAAGACCGATGAAAACGGAAAGAAAGTACGCATTGCTAAAAAGTCCGGCGAAACTCTCGACAAGTAAATGCCGGTTGCTGAAAGGAGGTCCACTTAATGAGCCGTCTGAAAGAACAATATAACAAGGAGATTACTCCTTCCCTGAAAGATAAATTCGATTACTCTTCCGTAATGGAAGTACCAAAGATTGAAAAAATCGTTGTGAACATGGGTGTCGGTGACGCTGTACAGAACTCCAAAGTTCTCGACAAAGCAGTAGAAGAGCTGACTCAGATTACTGGTCAGAAGCCGATCGTTACAAAAGCGAAAAAATCCATCGCAGGATTTAAAGTACGTGAAGGCATGCCTATCGGAGCGAAAGTTACACTCCGCGGTGAGCGCATGTACGATTTCCTCGACAAGCTTGTCTCTGTATCTCTTCCACGTGTACGTGACTTCCGAGGGGTATCAAAGAAAGCATTTGATGGCCGCGGTAACTATACGCTGGGTGTTAAAGAACAGCTTATCTTCCCAGAAATCAACTATGATAACGTAGATAAAGTCCGGGGTATGGATATTGTTGTTGTTACAACTGCAGGCACTGATGAAGAAGCACGCGAACTGCTTACACAGTTTGGCATGCCGTTCCAGAAATAATACTCTGAAAGAAGAGAGGAGTGTAGACCTTGGCGAAAAAATCAATGGTCGCAAAACAGAAGCGTACGAAAAAGTTTGCTGTACAAGAGTACACTCGCTGCGAAAAGTGCGGACGTCCGCATAGTGTTCTTCGCAAGTTCAAACTTTGCCGTATCTGCTTCCGGGATCTTGCACACAAAGGTCAAATTCCGGGCGTTAAAAAAGCTAGCTGGTAATTCCGTTTAAAGGAAGGAGGTAAATACGATGGTCATGACAGATCCTATTGCTGATATGCTGACTCGCATCCGTAATGCGAATCTAGTACGTCACACAAGCTTGGAGCTTCCAGCTTCAAACATGAAAAAAGAAATTGCAGACATCCTCAAGCGCGAAGGTTTTATCCGCGACTACGAGGCAGTTGAAGATAGCAAGCAGGGTGTACTACGCCTTTTCCTTAAGTATGGTGCCAATAACGAAAAGGTTATCACCGGCCTTAAGAAAATCAGTAAGCCAGGCCTGCGCGTTTACGCGAAATCCGATGAGGTACCACGTGTACTCGGAGGACTCGGTATTGCAATCATTTCGTCTTCAAGCGGCGTCATCACTGATAAAGAAGCCCGTCAGAAAAAAGTCGGCGGCGAAGTAATCGCATACGTCTGGTAATAAATAACGTAAGAGAACGGAGGTGTCACGTATGTCCCGAATTGGTTTAAAGCCTATTGAAATTCCATCTGGAGTTGAATTCAAGCTTGACGGCACAAAGGTGACGGTTAAAGGCCCTAAAGGGGAACTAAGCCGTAACATCCACCACGACATGACTGTTAAGCAGGAAGATAACATCATCACAGTTGAGCGCCCATCCGACCATAAGGATCACCGCGCGCTGCACGGTACAACACGCAGCATGATCAATAACATGATCGAAGGTGTTTCCCAGGGTTTCCAAAAGAACCTTGAGCTCGTTGGGGTTGGTTACCGTGCGCAGAAGACCGGTAATAAGGTTGTCCTTAACGTCGGCCTTTCCCACCCGGTTGAATTCGTAGAGGAAAACGGCCTCGAAATCGACGTTCCTTCCAACACGAAAATCACTGTCAGAGGTATCGACAAGGAGAGCGTTGGAGCCCTTGCTTCCAACATCCGTGCTGTACGTATCCCAGAGCCTTACAAAGGCAAAGGTATCCGTTACGAAGGCGAGTATGTTCGTCGTAAAGAAGGTAAGACAGGTAAATAAATCCTGAATAACGGAAGAAAGGAATGACGTTCGATGATCACGAAGAATTCTAAGAACGAGGTACGTAAGAAAAGACATGCCCACGTTCGTCGTTCGATCACAGGTACTGCTGAACGTCCCCGTCTGAATGTTTTCCGTTCTAATAAGCACATCAATGCCCAGCTGATTGACGACGTCGCAGGCGTTACAATCGCTGGTGCTTCCAGCTTAGATAAAGAACTTGGGTTAGAAAACGGCGGGAACAAAGACGCAGCTCGTCAAGTCGGCGAACTTGTGGCGAAACGTGCCCTTGAACAAGGCAAAGAAACAGTCGTATTTGACCGCGGAGGCTACCTCTACCACGGTCGTGTAAAAGAACTTGCAGACGCTGCCCGTGAAGCTGGTCTGAAGTTTTAATTGAAGCAATAAAGGAGGGAAACACATTGCGTATCGATGCAAGCAAACTTGAAATTGAAGAGCGCGTGGTTACAGTCAACCGCGTAGCCAAAGTTGTAAAAGGTGGACGCCGCTTCCGCTTTGCAGCACTAGTTGTTGTAGGCGACAAGAACGGACACGTTGGATTTGGCATGGGTAAGGCACTTGAGGTCCCGGAAGCGATCCGTAAAGCAATCGAGGACGGCAAGAAAAACCTTATCAAGGTGCCGATGCAGGGAACATCCATCCCTCACCAGATCACTGGAGAATTCGGAGCTGGAAGCGTACTTCTCAAGCCCGCTTCTGAAGGTACAGGAGTTATTGCCGGCGGACCGGTCCGTGCGGTACTCGAGCTTGCTGGTGTAGGCGACATCCTTTCCAAGTCCCTAGGTTCAAACAACCCTATTAACATGGTACGTGCAACACTTCAGGGTCTTGAAAGCCTGAAAAGCCCGGAACAAGTTGCAAAACTACGCGGCAAATCTGTTGAAGAGTTGCTAGGTTAAGGAGGGAATTGGCATGGCGAAGAAATTAGAAATTACCCTCACACGCAGTCTTATCGGACGTCCGGAAGAGCAGCGTGTTACTGTGAAGACCCTCGGTCTTGGCAAAATGAACAGCAAAGTTGTTCAAGAGGATAACGATGCAATGCGCGGAATGGTAAACAAAGTTTCCCATCTCGTCAGTGTAAAAGAAATCGACGCATAATTAGAAAACCCTGAGGAGGTGTCAACATGCAACTTCACGAACTAAAACCTGCTGAAGGTTCCCGTAACCAGAAGCGTAAGCGTAAAGGCCGTGGTGTCGGTACTGGTAATGGTAAAACAGCCGGCCGCGGACACAAAGGTCAAAACGCGCGTTCCGGCGGCGGTGTTCGCCCAGGTTTCGAAGGTGGGCAGATGCCTATTTTCCGACGTCTTCCAAAGCGAGGATTTAAGAACCCGAACCGTACAGAGTACGCTGTCGTAAACCTTGATACACTGAACCGTTTCGAAGACGGAACAGAAGTATCCCCGGCTCAGCTTGTAGAGTCCGGCGTGGTGAAAAACGAGCGTGACGGTATCAAAGTTCTTGGAAACGGAACGCTGGAGCGTAAGCTTACAGTAAAAGCCAACAAGTTTTCCGGATCCGCAAAGGAAGCTATCGAAGCTGCCGGAGGAACTGCTGAAGAAGTATAATATCCGAATGAGCTTTTCATCTTTCGGTCAGGCGGCGAAAAGCAGCATGCTTTTCCGCCCAGCGATGTGAATCGTCTTTCGAATCGGTGCCGCTTCTCCTTGCCGTAAGGGAACATTAAAGTGATGAACTTCGGCGGGGCGGGGAACGCCACTGGCGGAGGTGCCTTCAGGAATTTCTCGATCTTTGCGGCAGAAATAATGCCTACAGTGCAGCATCGGCTGAGAAATCTCCGCTGCTGTCCCTGTTCAGGGGATGCAGGTCGCAAAAAGCTAGCACAAGTGACAGGATTAGGACGATGGTGATTACGTTTCCGTACTGTCCCTTTTTTCTGACTGACAGAAAAAAGGACGGACAGGGGAACGAATCCCAATTCTTATCTTTGCTGGGATTGCTGCTGGGATTCCGAATGGAGTTAACCATATAATGTAACTCAATTCGAAGGCGCAGGAGATGCCTTGTTCAAAAAACATCGTTGCTGTGCTTAGTCAGCACTGCTCGTTGTAGGAGTTATTTTTGTTACAGCAAGCCCCTGAAAACACACTTGATCAAATACGTCAGGCGATTAGTTGCCGGGCAGCTGCAGGAGTGATCCTGCCTGCCGGTTCAGGCGATTGTCCGGGCTTTTATGCCCTTTACGGCTGACTCCCTGGAATTTGTCCCGGGAAGACGATGCAGTAAGACATCAGGAGTAACCTCTATCGTTTGATTTCGCCGGAGCTAAATTCCTGGCAACCGTCTCAATCCGTACTGTTATTTCTCTGGAAAAAGCAGTGCCTGTTTCAGTGCGCAGCACGAAAGGGAATGGATTACTGATCGTTGTTAGTGTCCCATCAGACACATTGAAACACATGGAGAATCAGCTGAAGACGAAAAAATCGATGGAGGGAAGATAACTATGAATCTTATTCTTATGGGACTTCCGGGTGCCGGAAAAGGTACTCAGGCAGATAAAATCGTTGAAAAATACGGCGTGCCCCACATTTCCACGGGAGATATGTTCCGTGCGGCAATTAAAAATGAAACAGAACTCGGACTAAAGGCAAAAGCTTATATGGACGAGGGGGCACTCGTGCCGGATGAGGTCACGATCGGTATTGTCCGTGAACGTCTCAGCCAGGACGACTGCAAAAAAGGCTTCCTCCTGGACGGATTCCCGCGTACAGTAGCTCAGGCTTCTGCACTGGAAATCATGCTTCAGGAAATGGAACGCACCCTGGATCACGTAGTATATATCAAGGTGCCTAAAGAGGACCTGTTCAAGCGTCTGACAGGCCGCTGGATCTGCCCGACCTGCGGTACTGCCTACCACGAACAGTTTAATCCTCCGAAGGAAAAAGGAAAATGCGACAAAGATGGCAGCGAATTGATTCAGCGGGACGACGACAAGCCGGAAACGGTGGATAAGCGTCTTGAGGTTAACCTCGAGCAGACCAAGCCTCTCGTTGACTTTTACGAGGATAAAGGATATCTTCGTAACATTGACGGCCAGCAGGACATCGACCAGGTATTCACAGAGGTTGATAAGCTCCTTCAGGAGAGTCGTGGATGATCACGAGCAAGACATCGAAAGAGCTTGATAAACTGCGGCGGGCCGGCGAAATAGTGGCCCGCACGCATCATGAGCTGAAACAGCATATCCACCCGGGCATTACAACAAAGGAACTGGACCACATTGCAGACAGGTTTATCCGGTCTTCTGATGCGGTTCCATCTTTTAAAGGCTACCATGGCTTTACGGGGAGTATCTGTACTTCAGTAAATGAGGAATTGGTACACGGAATACCCGGGCCCCGCGTACTGCGCGAGGGGGATATCATCAGCATTGATATTGGAGCGCAGTATAAAGGTTACCACGGTGATTCCGCATGGACGTACGCTGTAGGCACAATTGATGCCGGTAAACAGCGGCTGCTGGACGTGACGGAAGCTTCATTATTTGAAGGACTTTCCCACGCCGCACCGGGCAGAAGAGTAACTGATATCTCGCATGCGGTGCAGAACTATGCGGAATATTACGGCTTTTCCGTTGTCCGTGAATACACGGGCCACGGCGTAGGGAAACATCTCCACGAAGAGCCGGCTGTTCCCAACTTCGGGCCGCCTGGAAGAGGGCCCCGCCTGAAAGAAGGAATGGTGATTGCTGTCGAGCCGATGCTGAATGCCGGCAGACGCCATGTCCGCACGCTGTCCGATAACTGGACGGTCGTGACATCGGACAAATCAATGTGCGCCCATTTTGAACACACGATTGCTATTGTCGATACAGGATATGAAATTTTGACAAAAATCCCAACAGGGGATAAAGGTGGTCATTAGATGAAAGATCCTGACTCGATCCCGCGTGCCGGCGAGTTCGTGCGGATTCTTGACGGAAGAGACAAAGGCCAGTTTGCCTGTGTCATAGAAGTTCTTGACGACCGGTTCGTGCTGCTCGCCGACGGCGATAAGCGCAAAGTGGACCGGCCGAAGAAAAAGAACATTCAGCACATCGAGCGGAGCCATGTTATTGCCTCGGAAGTAAAGAACAGTATAATAGAAACAGGTCGTGTTACCAATGCAAAATTGCGCTTTGCAATTTCATCCTATATGAATGATAATTTACTGAAGGAAGGAGAGTAAATTCATGGCCAAAGAAGATGTAATCGAAGTAGAAGGAACGGTCATTGAGCCGCTTCCAAACGCAATGTTCCGAGTGGAACTGGACAACGGGCACAAAATTCTTGCCCACGTATCCGGTAAAATCCGTATGCATTATATCCGTATTCTTCCGGGAGACAAGGTCACAGTCGAATTATCTCCGTATGATCTGACTCGCGGTCGCATTACGTATCGTTATAAATAAGAAGAGGCGTTGGAATTCGTAACTCCGAATGATCAAGGAGGTAAAGAGCATGAAGGTAAGACCATCCGTCAAACCAATTTGCGAAAAGTGCAAAGTTATCCGCCGTAAAGGAACGGTTATGGTAATTTGTGAAAACCCAAAGCATAAGCAGAAGCAAGGATAAACCACAGGAGGTGTAAAGTATGGCACGTGTTGCAGGTGTCGACATTCCCCGTGATAAGCGGGTTGTCGTTTCTCTTACGTATATCTACGGAGTCGGGAAATCCCGCGCAGCGGAGATTCTTAAAGAAGCCGGCGTTTCTGAAAGTACACGAGTTCGTGATCTGACAGAAGATGAGCTCGGTAAAATCCGTGGAGTTGTAGACAATGTGAAAGTAGAAGGGGATCTTCGCCGCGAAGTTTCTCTTAACATTAAGCGTCTGATTGAAATCGGTTCTTACCGTGGTATCCGCCACCGCCGTGGACTGCCGGTTCGCGGACAGAAGACGAAGAACAATGCGCGAACTCGTAAGGGTCCTCGTCGAACAGTCGCGAATAAGAAAAAGTAAAGGAGGTAGCGGTTAATTATGGCTAAACCAAAAACGACACGCGCAAAGCGCCGTCAGCGTAAAAATATAGAAACTGGTGTGGCACACATTCGTTCCACATTCAACAACACGATCGTAACGATCACTGACACTCAGGGAAATGCAATCTCCTGGGCAAGTGCCGGAGGCCTTGGATTCAAAGGTTCCCGTAAGTCTACTCCATTCGCCGCACAGACTGCCGCAGAAGCAGCAGCTAAATCAGCGATGGACCACGGCATGAAGGAAGTGGAAGTTTCCGTTAAAGGCCCTGGTGCCGGACGTGAAGCAGCAATCCGTTCCCTTCAGGCGACCGGGCTTGAAGTAAGCATGATCCGTGACGTAACGCCTGTTCCACACAACGGCTGCCGTCCACCAAAACGTCGTCGCGTATAATAAGCATGGCAGGTGATCCTGTCTGACGGGAAGAAAACTGTCTCGTCCCTCTGAGGGCGGGACTGCAGTTTCGCAACAGGTCAAGGTGTGCCCAGTGAGGGATTCCGGTTGTGGCCACTCACAACCGGGGTTTCGACGTTTTGAAGGAGGGTTTGTTGAATGATCGAGATAGAAAAGCCGAAGATTGAAACGGTCGAATTAAGCGACGATCAAGCGTACGGAAAGTTCGTCGTAGAACCTCTGGAACGTGGATACGGTACAACGCTAGGAAATTCCCTGCGCCGCATTCTGCTCTCTTCACTACCGGGAGCAGCGGTGACATCCGTTCAATTTAACGGAGTCCTGCATGAATTTTCTACGATTGAAGGAGTGGTTGAGGACGTAACAACCATTATCCTGAATCTAAAGCAGCTGGCGCTGAAGATTTACTCTGATGAAGAGAAAACGATTGAAATTGAAGTGAGCGGAGAGGGAACAGTTACTGCTGCGGATTTCACGCACGACAGTGACGTAGAAATTCTTAACCCGGATCTTCACATCGCGACTCTTTCCAAAGGCGCCCAGTTCCAGATGAAAGTAACAGCTTCCCGCGGACGCGGCTACGTTCCAGCGGAAGGGAATAATACCGGAGATCTGCCAATTGGCGTCATTCCGGTTGACTCGATTTTCACGCCGGTAGCGAGAGCAAACTACCAGGTGGAAAATACGCGCGTAGGTCAGGTTACAAACTACGACAAGCTGACGCTGGATGTCTGGACAGATGGAAGTATCCGTCCGGAGGAAGCAGTTTCTCTGGGAGCTAAAATCCTGACAGAGCATTTAAACATCTTTGTCGGCTTAACCGATCAGGCACAGAATGCCGAGATTATGGTTGAGAAGGAAGAAGATCAGAAGGAAAAAGTACTCGAGATGACGATCGAGGAACTGGACCTGTCTGTCCGCTCCTACAACTGCCTTAAGCGTGCAGGAATCAACACGGTACAGGAACTGACGCAGAAATCCGAAGACGACATGATGAAAGTGCGTAACCTTGGACGTAAATCCCTTGAGGAAGTTCAGGAAAAACTGCACGAACTCAGTCTCGGTCTGCGCAGAGAAGAATAAAACCGCCGGATCCGGCGGGATGTTATTTGTGAAGGAGGGAAACTACCATGGGATACAGAAAGCTAGGCCGTGACAGCAGTGCCCGTAAAGCATTGCTTCGCGATTTAACGACAGACCTCATCATCAATGAGCGCATCGAAACGACAGAGCCGAAGGCAAAGGAAATCCGCTCTATCGTGGAGAAGATGATCACTCTTGGAAAGCGTGGAGACCTTCATGCCCGTCGCCAGGCTGCTGCCTTCGTACGTAAGGAAGTTGCTGACGAGGAGACTGGTCAGGACGCTGTTCAGAAGCTTTTCGACGATGTCGCAAAGCGTTATGAAGATCGTCAGGGAGGTTACACGCGCGTAATGAAGCTTGGACCTCGCCGCGGTGACGGTGCAGAAATGGCCATCATCGAGCTTGTATAATTAATTCGGAAGGGCGGGATGCCATTGCTGGAAACAGTAATTGCGCACGCCCTTTTTTTTGTACCCGGCTTTAAAGGTAAGAGAGAGGCCTTCGTTAATCGATAGATGCAGGAGGCCCCCGGCTGCTTTTCCGGAAGTTATCAGGTAAGCTCCAAAGGAAACAGAGGTCTGGACAGGCAGTCTTTCTGCAGCAGCAACGAAAGTGTCTCTCCAGGTCTTTCTGTCTCTTTCAAAAGCGGGGCTGCCCATTCCTCGGGCAGGGCCTGCAGTGAATACATTTTGCAGACGAGGCTGTGTTCTGCTTATCCAATCACAGAAGGATAAGCTTCTATTTTTCAGTAAAGGCGGCAGAGGCATGGATCCGATTGTAGTAGAGAACGTAACATTTTCATATGATAAGGAAACCCCTGTACTTAAAGACGTCAGCCTGCGGGTGCAAAAGGGGGAATGGACGGCGGTTGTCGGCCATAACGGATCCGGGAAGTCGACGCTTGCTAAATGCCTGAATGGTCTTCTCGAGCCGGAAAGCGGCCGCGTCATTACATGCGGAATGGATACGATGGATAAAAGCACGATTACAACGCTCCGCCGTCGGGCCGGGATGGTATTTCAGCATCCTGACAATCAGATCGTAGCCCCCACCGTAGCTGACGATATCGCTTTCGGACTCGAGAATGCCGGTGTGCCGTACGAAGAAATGAAAGCACGTGTGAAAGAAAGCATCACACGTCTTCGTCTGGAGGGACTGGAAGAGCAGGAGCCGCACCGCCTGTCCGGAGGCCAGAAGCAGCGTGTCGCTCTCGCCGGTATTAAAGCACTGCGGCCGGAAGTGATTATTCTTGATGAAGCGACATCGATGCTTGACCCGGCCGGAAGAAGTGAAGTGAGGAAAATGATGCGGGAGCTCTGCCGGGAAGAAGGCATGACGATTGTTGCCATTACCCACGACCTGGAAGAGGCTGCCGAAGCCGACCGGCTGTTTGTCATGGCCGGAGGAAAAATTCTGGATGACGGCCCCCCGGCCGAAATCTTTCAGAAAAAAGAGCTTCTTATGGAAGCAGGGCTGGCTCTCCCGCTGCCAGTTTATCTGGCCCACGAACTCCGGGAGGCAGGGGTGGCAGTGGATACTGGAGTGACGTCGGAGAAGGAGCTGGTGAGCGCACTATGCGGATTAAAGCAGAACACGTAGGCTATACGTATATGAGCGGCTCACCGTTTGAAACGGAGGCTCTCCGGGACGTGTCGCTTGTATTAAATTCCGGAAAGTATCACGCCGTAGCCGGACATACCGGTTCCGGGAAATCCACCCTCCTGCAGCTTTTTAACGGGCTCGAAAAACCGACAGAAGGAAAACTTACTGTCGGAGAATGGACCATCACCCCGGAAACAAAACAGCGCGACCTGTATGAGCTTCGTCGTCATGCAGGCATTGTCTTCCAGTTTCCGGAGCAGCAGCTGTTCGATGAAACGATTGTTAAAGATGTAATGTACGGCCCGTTAAATCTCGGAGTGGATAGAGAAAAAGCAGAACAGCTGGCTAAAGAGACACTGCTGCGCGTCGGCATCGGGGAAGAGCTGCATGCACGATCCCCGTTTGAATTGAGCGGCGGGCAGATGCGGCGGACAGCCATTGCCGGTGTGCTGGCGATGGAACCGGAGCTGCTTCTCCTTGATGAACCGACGGCCGGACTTGATCCGAAAGGCCAGAAAGAAATCATGGAGCTGTTTTATGACTGGTTCAAGGAGAAGCCGGAGCGGACGATCGTTCTTATTTCGCACGATATGAACCAGGTAGCCCGCTATGCGGATCATGTCGTCGTGATGGCGGATGGGGAAAAGCAGCTGGAAAAAACGCCGGCAGAGCTTTTTACTGACGGCACAACGCTTCAGACCTACCAGCTGGCCATGCCGGAAACGGTCCGGATTTTAAAAGCACTGGAAGATGCCTCCGGACGGCCTGTCGACTCCGATGCCTTCACCCGGGAAGAAACGCTCCGGCGGATTCTCGCCTGGGAGAAGGGAGAACGAAGCGGATGATGGATAACATTATTATCGGCCAGTATCTCCCGGGAAAATCTTTCGTTCACTCCCTCGACCCCCGGGCAAAAATAACGGCCGTCGTTTTATTTATGGTATTTATTTTTATTTCGCGCGATCCGTTTGTTCTTTCCATGGCCGTAGTTCTCACGGTGGCTGCGTTTCTTGCAGCAGGCATCCCGCCCCGGTTTTTCTGGAAGGGAATCCGGGTCATTCTGCTGATCGTTCTGCTTACTTTCACACTCCACCTGTTTATGACGAGAGAAGGAGACGTGTGGCTCGATCTCGGCTGGCTGACGATCTACAGCGGGGGAGTGATTGAAGGCGGGCTGATTGCGCTGCGTCTTCTGCTGCTGATTGTGCTGGCAACGATGCTTACCCTCACGACGACCCCGGTGGACCTGACAGACGGCATGGAGCGTCTCATGAGCCCGCTGGAGCGAGTGCGGGTTCCGACCCACGAACTGGCACTGATGATGTCGATTGCCCTTCGCTTCATTCCGACACTGCTCGGGGAAACGCAGAAAATTATTAAAGCGCAGACGGCCCGGGGAGCGTCTTTTTCCC
>PWLM01000130.1 GCA_003560495.1 Bacillus sp. (in: firmicutes)
AGTCTGCTCCCTGCACCCTTTTTATACAAATACATACGTGTGACTGCCTTATTATAGCTGTGGGGAAATTAAGATGTCAAATCCGTTGGAAAAACCGGCAGGCAACAGCTTGTTATCACAAACTGTAATGAAGAGAAGTTTTTCATTAGCCGGCAGTATTTATTAAAGTAAACATCCTGTCTTAAGGCTGCTTTAAACTCAGTACGTAGGCGGCGGCTGTCCCTGCAGCAAAAGCGAACGTACTTGCTGCAGCACTTCCATTTCCAAAGCCGGGGAAAATGGTGAAAGCTGCTCCAATAATAAGGCCGATAATTCCGGCGTACGTATAGGAAGGGTAATGGTGGAACAAATAGCGGATACCCTTGCTGCTTATAATAAAACCGACGATTATACCGCTTCCTACAAGAAGAATGACGGGCAGATTCGGGTTTGTAACAGATAAAGCATTTGTAGCCGTCTGGTATACACCGAATAAAAGCAGGACAAATGCTCCGCTCACTCCCGGAAGAAGCATAGCCATGCTTGCAATCCATCCGGCTACAAAGAAGAGCCACGCATTCTGAGCGGTCAACTCAAGAATTGCGGAGCCTGCATCCTGCTGGGCAGCTCCTCCTATAAACAGTGCGAGCAGTGCCATCACAAACAACAGCAGTAAATGCGCCGGCCGGAAAGATTTTCTGCCATGGGAATTTTTCATTAGCAGCGGCAGCACCCCTACAAGCAGTCCAGTGAAAAGAAAATTTGTTTCCTGGCCGTACCGCTCCAGCAGAAAATTCATAGCATTCGCCAGAGAAACAATCGCAAACATCATTCCGGCTCCCAGCGGTATTAAAAACCCGAGATGCTTTCTCCAGTCCCTGCTGAAAAAACCGCTTACAGCTCTTATGAAATTTTCGTATATCCCTAGTATCAGGGCCATTGTACCACCGCTGACTCCAGGGACAATATCGCATATACCCATAAAAAAGCCGCGGTATAAATTTCTCCATTGCACAGTTAAGGACTCCCTTAGTGTTAAAATATGTATATACAGGGTATAAAAAAGGGCCCCTTGCAGAAAGTAATTTCCTTTCTGCAGACGACCCTTTGTTATCAGTCCTGGTTTGTTACTTCCCGAATTGCCTGACGGTCAAATGTCATCTTAATCTGACCGTTTACATCGACAACTACACGGTTTTCATCAATCGCATCGATCGTACCATGGAGTCCGCCGATCGTGATAATTTTATCACCTTTCTGCAGATTCGAGTGCATTTCCTGAACTTTTTTCTGGCGCTTCTGCTGCGGCCGGATTAACAGGAAATAAAAAATCGCAAACATAAGAATTAAAGGAATTAACGCTCCTAACAGATCCAATCTCTTCACTCCCTTCTCTATTTAAGGTCCGGGACAGACTCCCAGTCTTTTATTCTCTCAAGGAAAAACTCCCAGCTTCTATTGTAGCCAAAGTTGCTCCTTAAAATCAATCTATTTTGTTGTTCTAAAAGTTTTTTGCATTCGGTTTATTAAATCCGTATGCTTCAAAAAATTCCTCCCGGAAATCGAGGAGCCTGTCATTTCTGATTGCCTCTCTCACACTTTCCATCAGGTGCAGAAGAAAATGCAGGTTATGGTAGGAACAGAGACGCAGTCCGAGCGTTTCGTTACTTTTTATCAAGTGACGAATATAAGCTCTGGAGTAATTTCTGCATACGCGGCAGCTGCAGTTTTCATCCAGTGGCCGGAAGTCTCTGGCATAGGCTGCATTCCGTACAACGAGTCTGCCGGTACTTGTCATAAGCGTGCCGTTCCTGGCAATACGTGTAGGGAGCACACAGTCAAACATATCTACTCCTCTGATCGCCCCGTCAATCAGGGAATCGGCTGACCCCACCCCCATCAGATAGCGGGGTTTGTTATCCGGCAGAAAAGGAGTTGTTTCTTCCAGCACCTGGTTCATGACATCCTTTGGTTCGCCTACGGAAAGTCCTCCAATTGCATAGCCGGGGAAATCAAGAGATACGAGATCCTCTGCACTTTGCCTGCGCAGATCCGGATGCTCTCCACCCTGAACGATACCGAAAAGTCCCTGGTCATGCGGACGCTGATGTGCACCGAGGCAGCGTTCTGCCCATCGGCTTGTTCTTTCCACTGAAGCTTTCATATAAGCGTGTTCCGCCGGATATGGTGGACACTCATCGAAGGCCATCATTATATCAGGCCCCAGGGCATTTTGAATGTGCATCGATTTCTCGGGTGTCAGAAAAAGCTTTTCCCCGCTTAAATGACTGCGGAACTCGACTCCTTCTTCACTGATATTACGGAGATCACTCAGGCTGAATACTTGAAATCCCCCGGAGTCAGTCAATATGGGCCGGTCCCAGTTCATAAATTTATGCAGGCCGCCTGCTTCCTGAATAATATCTTCTCCAGGTCGAAGCCACAGGTGGTACGTATTACTAAGGATGATCTGGGCATTCATTTCCACCAGTTCATCCGGACTCATTGTTTTTACGGTGGCAAGAGTTCCTACCGGCATGAAAATCGGGGTTTCGAAACTTCCATGAGGTGTGTGGACTTTTCCGAGCCTTGCCCCCGACTGGCGGCATGTCTTAATATGTTCATAAGTTACTGCTGGCATAAATACTACTCACTTCTTTCCTCATTTTCTTGTGTCAGCAGAAAAAATAATCGTCTGCCGGCCGTGTCTTTACTCCGGCTCTGTACGTACTGGTAATGTAGAAGAGTGTCAGAACGCCGCGTTTCTCTGTTTGTAAAACGAGCGGAAAATGCCCGGTCTTTTTAAATAATCAGCATAGCATCTCCAAAACTAAAGAAACGATAGCGGTTGACTACCGCTTCGTGATACGCCTTCATAATATTGTCCCTGCCGGCAAAAGCACTAACCAGCATTACGAGCGTCGACTTAGGGAGATGAAAATTAGTCAGAAGGCCGTCAATGGCACGGAATGTAAAACCCGGGTAAATAAATATGTCCGTCCAGCCGGAAGCTTCTTTAAAATCCCCGTCTTTGTCCCTGGCAATTGTTTCGAGCGTCCGGGCAGAAGTTGTTCCCACCGCGATGATTCTCCCGCCCCGTTTCTTCGTTTCATTTAATTTCTCTGCTGTTTCCGGGGGAAGGTTGTAAAATTCTGCATGCATTGTGTGATTTTCCACGGTGTCCACAGAAACGGGTCGAAACGTTCCGAGGCCGACGTGGAGGGTCAAATAAACGATATTTATCCCCTGTTTCTGAATTTTTTCCAGCATCGTGTCGGTAAAGTGCAGACCGGCTGTCGGAGCTGCGGCTGAACCCCTGTGCTTGGCGAACACCGTCTGGTAACGATCTTTTTCCTCCAGCTGTTCCTGAATATAGGGCGGCAGCGGCATCTCCCCGAGCTTATCCAGAATCTCGTGAAAGATACCCTCGTAACTAAATGCCAGCTTCCGTCTTCCATCCGGAAGAATTTCTGTACATTCCGCCTTTAACAGCCCTTCTCCAAACGTGATCTTCGTTCCTTTTTTTACGCGCTTCGCCGGTTTAACAAGAGCTTCCCAGACCGATCCGGCCTCTTCTTTAAGAAGAAGCACTTCTATGTTGGCACCAGTTTCTTCCTTAACACCGAACAATCTTGCAGGAATCACCTTCGTATTGTTAAGCACCAGGGTATCTCCCTGCTCCAGATAATGGATTAAATCATGAAAATGCTGGTGTTTTATTTCTCCTTCGCTGCGTCTCAGCACGAGCATTCTGGAAGACTCTCTGTCCTGCAGAGGGGTCTGGGCAATAAGATCCTCCGGCAGCTCGTAGTCAAATTGTGAAACATCCATTCTTTCTGTCTCCTTCGTTACAATTGAGTTATCTTCTCATCAACATAAATATCAGGGATAGTACAATACTGATAATAATTGATGTCATAACAGGAAAGTAAAATGTCGAACTGCCTCTTTGAATGACGATGTCACCGGGCAGCCTTCCAAGTGAAAAAAACCTTCCCCCGACCTGCCAGAGTAATCCGGCAATAATCAGTACGGCCCCCGTGGTGATCAGCAGCTTTGGAATCGACATTTAATCAGGCACCTCCATTTGAAAATGATTATAAGCAGAAGCCGAGGCAGTGCGTCCCCGCGGGGTCCTCTGCATAAAACCAATCTGCATCAAGTAGGGCTCATAAACGTCTTCAATTGTGTGGGACTCTTCCCCGATGGTTGCTGCTATAGTATCAAGTCCCACAGGACCACCCCGGAATTTTTCTATCATCGTTTTCAAAAGTTTATGATCTATTTCATCGAGTCCGAGCTTGTCGACCTGTAATAAATCTAAAGCTTCGTTCGTAATATCTATCGAAATACTTCCATCTCCTCTTACCTGGGCAAAATCGCGTATTCTACGAAGAAGCCGGTTGGCAATACGTGGGGTCCCCCTGGATCGGCGGGCTACTTCATAAGAAGCAGTTTTATGAATTTCCACGTCCAGTACTTCCGCTGTCCGAAGAACTATTTCATGCAGTTCTGCTTCAGTATAATATTCCAGACGGCTCATGACACCAAAACGGTCACGCAGCGGCGCAGAAAGCATACCGGCACGAGTTGTAGCACCTACTAATGTAAAAGGTGGAAGATCGAGCTTTACAGATCTTGCGGAAGGACCTTTTCCTATAACAATATCCAGAAAAAAATCTTCCATAGCCGGATAAAGAACTTCCTCCACTGCCCGCGGAAGCCGGTGAATTTCGTCAATGAAAAGTACATCCCCCGGTTCAAGAGCTGTCAGAACAGCCGCCAGATCTCCGGGGCGTTCCACTGCCGGACCTGAAGTTGTACGGAGCTGGACTCCCATTTCATTGGCTATAATCATAGCAAGAGTAGTTTTACCCAGTCCCGGCGGCCCGTAAAGGAGGACGTGGTCAAGACTTTCCTCCCGCATTACAGCGGCTTCAATAAACACTTTCAAATTTTCTTTTACCGTCGACTGTCCGATGTACTGACTGAGAGTCCCGGGACGGAGACTGAACTCCTCGAGCTCCTCTGTTTCATGAACCTCTCCACTGACCATGCGCTCTTCCATCATTCTCCCCCCTTACTACTACGCCCGCAGCATTTCCTGAAGCGCAAGTTTAATGTATTCATCCGTTGTGCGTTTCTCCTGTCTGAGAACCGGTGTCACTTTTTTCACTTCCCGCTCTGTATAACCAAGTGCTTTTAGAGCTTCCAGCGCTTCCGAAAGCGCAGCTTCTTCTGACGTAGCTTCCTCTGCCGGTGCAAACAGACCTTCCGCAAGCGTAGGCACAATTTCTCCCACCTTCCCCTTCAGATCAAGAATAATCTGTCCAGCGGTCTTTTTTCCAACGCCGGGAAATTTGGTCAAAAACTTTTCATTTTCTTCCTCTATTGCCTGGACAACCAGTTTAGGCTGCTCGGACCCGACAATAGCCAGCGCTCCTTTGGGCCCGATTCCTGAAACCTGAAGCAGTTTCTCAAACAGTCTTCGTTCTTCCCGATGGGAAAATCCGTACAGCTTAATATCATCTTCCCGGACATGCTGGTATGTATAAATTGTCGTAATATTTTCTTTTTCAGCAGTATACCTGTATGGGTTCCCACAGTGTATAAGGTAGCCGATTCCTCCTGTTTCCACGACAATCGTATCTGCTTCCATATGAATTACTTTCCCTGTAATACACTCGATCATTTTTCTGTCCCTCCGCTTCTATAACGAACACACATTCCATTTTAGCATAATCTGCTTGTGAAGGTGACCTTTCGGAGAGCATATTCTAGAGGGCTGCGTTGTGAAACACGCGCTGAACATCATCACTGTCTTCAAGAGCTTCAATCAGATGCATCACTTCATCCAGCTTTTCGTCAGTAAGTTCCGTTTTTGTTTCAGGAACCATAGCTGCTTCTGCTGCTTCCAACTTGAGTCCGGACCAGCTGCTTAATACCGTTTTTAACTGTTCCAAATGCTTAAGTGGTGTATAAATTTCCACGGCGTCTTCTGTAAAGACAATATCATCTGCTCCATATTCCACAGCTTCCAGCATAATTTCCTCATCATCTGTTTCACCGGTTCTTTCGAAAAGCACGTATCCTGTACGGTTGAACATGAAAGAAACACACCCGTTTTCTCCCAAATTCCCACCATTTTTATTAAAAGCAAGGCGCACTTCTGCTGCTGTCCGGTTTTTATTCTCAGTGAGCGCTTCAACATACACGGCCACACCGTGGGGAGCATACCCTTCGTAAATAATTTCTTCATAAGAAATACCTTCGAGATCGCCCGTCGCTTTTTTAATCGTTCTTTCAATATTTTCATTCGGCATGTTAGCTCTTTTCGCTTTATCCAAAGCCATTTTCAAAGCGTTATTCGTCTCTGTGCTGTCTCCCCCGCTCCGGACTGCCTGAAAAACCTCTTTTGATATTTTAGTGAATATTTTACCTTTTTTAGCATCCTGGCGCCCTTTACGATGTTTAATATTACTCCATTTGGAATGACCGGCCATATTGTACTCCTCCCTTATCACACTCGAAAAATCTCCTCCCACTAAATTGGAAAGAGATTCTTTTTTCCTACTTTTTTTCTACTGACGAAACAGCTGGAGTTTCATTCAACTGCTCCCACGAAAAACACGGGTAGCTGCCAAGAATATGAACTCCGCATCCGAGTGTCTGTAATTCCTCCACAACGGATGGCACTAATACTTCGTCTTTTTTTATTGCGGCATCCACAATAAAAAAGTAATGTCCAAGCCCTGTTTTTGTAGGTCGTGATTCAATTCGGACAAGGTTAATCCGCCTCCAGGCAAACGCCGCAAGTACCTGGTGCAGGGCCCCCGCGAAATCTGAGGACAGACTTATCATCATGGAAGTTTTGTACTCTGTGTCTTCTGTAAGCAGATCGTGTTCGAACGACTTCTCCTCTTTTGTTAACAGAAGGAACCGGGTCCGGTTATGTTCGTAATCGTTAATTCTTTCTTCTGCTAAAGCGAGGGAATAGGCACCGGCAGCAATATCGTTGGCGATTGCAGCCGCGTTTTCCTCAGGATGTTCCGCCACATATTTTGCAGCAGAAGCTGTGGAATTTGTGTAGGATATTTCTGCATCAGGCAGCCACTCCCGAAGGAACTGATGGCACTGGGCTACGGCCTGCGGGTGAGAGTATACTTTTGTTACTTCTTTCCATGCTTCTTTTCTCTCTGTCGTGACAAGCAGGTGCTGCTCAATAGGCGCTGTGATTTCTGCACTCATGTTCATCCGCTGATGATGAATGAAGTAATCCAGTGTTATATTGACTGTTCCTTCAATAGCATTTTCCATCGGTACGACTGCCCGGTACACCTGCCCTTCAGCGACCGCATCCATCGTATCAGGTATCGTTGCAAAAGGCACCCTTTCCAAGTGCGGAACAAGTGCGGCTGCCGCTGCTTCTGTAAAAGAGCCTTTCGGCCCGAGATAACCTACTTTTTCCAATGTCCTCTCTCCTTTTTCTGCTTATGCCCCGGAACCTACAATTTCGACCCGCTGAACTGCTTCAAGCTCCTGCATCTGATCCAGCAGTGCAGTAACATCGGAAGTCATAGCTGCAGTTTCGATCGTCAGCGTAATAGTCGCTTTCCCCTGAAGAGGAATAGTCTGGTTAATCGTCAACACATTGGCTCCGGTGCGGGCCACCATGGAGAGCAGCCGGGAAAGTGAACCCGACTGATCTTCCAGATGAATTGTTAAAGTAATGATTTTTTCTTTCACCATCGTATGAAACGGGAAAATCCCGTCCTTATACTTGTAAAAGGCACTCCGGCTTAACTCCACGTGATTAACCGCTTCATTAATCGTCTGTGCCGAACTGCTCTCCAGAAGACGCTTTGCCTCCACTGTTTTGAGCATGGCTTCAGAAAGCATATCCTCTCTTACAAGATAAAACTGATCCGAACGTTTTCTCAATCTATTTCACCGCCTATTTACCCGGTAAATTACCGATCCACTATAAAAACTCATTGTAAATCAGAGGAGATCATTTGTCCACACAGAAGAAACATTTTGTGATTTGACAGACCTGTCAACATCCATTTCACTTACATCGGTACAGAATGCGGGAAAATCATTCCGTCCTTTCGGAAAGGCCGCTGTCTTTTATCCTCAAAGACGAAAAGCTGCAGCCGCGCCGGTGGTAAAAGCAGGATGAAACTTACCCTGCTTCTATTCGATGAACTCGAATTCATATTCCAGAATTCTTACCGTATCTCCATCTTCTGCACCCATTTCTCTAAGTGCTTTATCGATACCCATTTTCCGCATTTTTTTAGAAAACCTCTGTACAGAATCATAGCGGTCAAAATTAGTCATTTTAAACATTGTTTCGATTTCATGACCTGTAATTGTAAAGCCGCCGTCATCGTCATGCTGTACGTGGAAAGGCTCTTCTTTTTTCGTATATTTATAAACTACACGCTGATCTGTATCCTCTTCATAAAGAGGGAACATTGGTGTTTGTTCAATTTTATCCGCCACAGCCCGGAGGAGATTTTGAACTCCTGATTTCGTCACTGCAGAAACAGGGTGGATTTCCACGTCTTCTCCTGCTCTTTCCCTGAACATCTCCAAATGAGTTTCTGCATCCGGAAGGTCCATTTTGTTTGCCACTATAATCTGTGGACGTTCAGTGAGTCTCATATTGTACTGCTTAAGCTCTTCATTAATAGTTACATAATCTTCATAAGGATCGCGCCCTTCGATTCCACTCATATCAATAACGTGCACAATAACACGTGTTCTTTCGATGTGCCGGAGAAACTGATGGCCGAGCCCGACACCACTGTGAGCTCCTTCGATCAGGCCTGGAAGGTCCGCCATGACAAAGCTGCGCTGGTCATCAGTTTCAACTACTCCGAGGTTAGGAGCAAGAGTCGTGAAGTGATAATCAGCTATTTTAGGCTTTGCAGCAGAAACTACCGACAGGAGAGTGGATTTTCCGACGCTCGGAAAACCAACCAGCCCAACATCGGCCAGCACTTTCAGCTCCAGTGTGATTTCCTTTTCCTGCCCCGGCTCCCCGTTCTCCGCGATTTCCGGAGCTGGGTTGGAAGGAGTCGCAAAACGGGAGTTCCCTCTTCCCCCCCGGCCTCCACGGGCGATAACAGCCTGCTGTTTATGTTCCGTCAGGTCGGCAATAATTTCGCCTGTTTTTTTATCCACTATCGACGTACCGGGCGGAACGCGTACAATCATTTCTTTACGGCTTTTGCCGTGCTGATTTTTGGGCATTCCGTTTTCACCCCGGTCCGACTTGAAATGGCGCTGATAACGAAAATCCATTAACGTTCTCAATCCTTCGTCAACTTCAAAGACGACGTCGGCACCTTTTCCTCCGTCTCCTCCGGCAGGTCCGCCGTTAGGAACGTATTTCTCCCGGCGGTAGGCCACCAGTCCGTTACCTCCATCACCAGCTTTTACAAATATATCGACCTTATCTACAAACATGATCTTTCCCCTCTCTTTTTATCACTCATCCAAAAGGACGCGTGCATTCACACTCGTACTGTGCCAGTTAAGTTCCACATTATTTTTTTTAAGAAAGTACGGCTTTTCGTTCTGCTGAAGCCTGCCCTTAAATTCAACTGTCAGCTGCTTTCTTTTTTCATTATCCAGAATCACACTCACCCGGGCTGTGACGGATGTATCAGCTGACTCTCCCGCCCAGGAAGTAAACTCCTTCAAAAAATTTACCGCTTTGGCTTCTTCTCTGCTCCAGTCATCCCCTGAAGAATAAACTTTCACAGTATCTATAGGAACCCGGGGGCTTTTCCAGTTATAAGTCAGCAGAAATTCTGCCAGCCCAGGCGCATTTAACGAGCTCAGACGGCTTTCCTGCTCTGCACGCTGGGAAATTCTATCTATTACCTGATTTACTTTTTCTGTTTTCCCAAGCGCTGTGTAGCTTTTTATCAGCTGAATATCATTTAAATAATCATGCCGGTAATGACGCAGTGTTTCAACTATTTTATGAGCGTCCTGCATAAATCCTCCAGAAACTATTTTTTCCGCCGCCTTGAAAGAAGACCGGTGTTTCATGATCTCATTTTCTTCTTCCTTCCTGGCTGCAGAGACATATTAAAAACGATCCAGACCAAAATTAACATTACTCCTTATCATACCATACTGCTTAACAAAAATGAAAGAAACCTTTCACAAATGGTAGAAATGAGCTCCTGATGTAACCCGGGCCGGAAACAAAACAAAAATATTTACGCTGGAAATGTTTTTAAGCAGTCAAAAACGTTTATCATAGTAACTATAACGGAATTTTAATAGGAGGTATTTTCGTGAGCAGAGATAATATTTATGGTAACACTCCTTGTTTCTTAAACAGCTTTAACCTCGTAACAGCACCCGGGAAAGAAAAGGATATGGATGTGATTGTTTACGGTGTGCCGTGGGAAGGCGCCGTAACCTGGGGGGACTACACAGGGTGCGAACTCGGCCCGAAAGTAATCCGGCTTTGTTCAGCTCGTTACAGTGGTTATCTTCCTGAACTCGATCACATCGACGTATTTTCCCATTTAAAAATGGGGGACAAAGGGGATGTTGCCGTAACCCCGGCGGAACCGGAAGAAACGATGGAGAAAATTAACGCTTTTGCCTCGCCAATCTGGGACAGCGGAGTTTTTCCAATCGCGTTTGGGGGGGACCACGGCATCACTTACCCGATAGTCAAAAGCCTGACTGAAACTACAGGAAAAAAAGTAGGAATAATTCATCTTGATGCCCATTACGACAATAATGATGATTCCGGGGGAGATCCTTATGGACGGGGAGCTCCTTTTGCCCGACTTTATGAAACAGAGGGCGTCGTTAACGAAGCTCTTATCCACATGGGAATTCACGGTCCCCGAAACAAACCCGAAAACGGAAAAAAAGCACAGGGAGTCGGTGCTGAAACGTTGACTATTCAGGACATCCGCAGAGCGGATTCTCCAAGAGCTATTGCCCGTAAAGCTTACGAGATGGCTTCAAAAGGTACGGACGCAGTGTATTTAAGTATTTGCTCCGACGTACTCGATCACGCTTTCAACCCAGGCGGGCCTGTCGATGGCAACGGCCTCACTTCCTTTGAACTTCTTGAGATGGTACATGAAATTTCACTACTTGGAGTCATAGGAATGGATCTTGTCGAAGTGTACCCGCAGCAGGATACTAATGACTTCAGCTCCCACTTCGCAAGCTTTATTGCACTCTACGCTCTGGCAGGAGAAGCGGAACGAAGAAAAAATTCTTAATCACTATTTTCAGGTTTAATATTTGAATAATGTGGTATAGGAACGTTAACTCCCCCCACTTTCTCAATTTTCCTCTCCTGTGGAAGCCGTGCGCTTTTAGCGTGCGGTTTTTTTTATCTTTTCACACGGATTAACCACGGACTTTAACAGCCCCAATCCAAAATAAACCGCCTCAATAGAAATTGAGACGGTTCCAGCTTGTTGATTAAGTTATGATGCCAGTCATTGAATAACTTCTTCCGCCGGCAAAGCCTCCCGCGAAAAATAAACAGACTTGAAAACCTCTATCCACGAACGGATCAGCTCTCTAAATTTCTTCCACCGCCTGCACGGCCTGATCTATACAGTCCGGCAGTCCAATACCTCTGTAGCTGGCTCCTAAAAGCTTTACTGCAGGGTATTCAGCTGCAAGTTTTTTTTCAATAGCCTGCAGCCTCTCCCGATGCCCTACTTCATACTGCGGCATGGCATTTCTCCATCTTGTTACAAGATGAAGTTCAGGTTCAGCTTCAATTCCCATAATCTCTTTAAGATCACGACGTACCGCTTCGACAATCTCTTTATCAGATTTTGAAACAATTTCTTCCTCTCCGGCCCTTCCGACATAGGCCCGCAGAAGAGCTTTGCCTTCCGGGGCTGTATGTTCCCACTTATGATGAGTCCATGTGCACGCCGTTATCGTATAACCGGCCTTTTTCGGAATGACAAAACCGGTACCGTTTAACGGTTTAGTCATTGCTGAACTATCATAGGCGAGAGCAACAGTTGCCACGGAAGTGGACGGCACCTTTCCCATCGGCTCCATAAAGTCCATTTCTTTAAACAATTCGTATGCTTCATGATGTCTCGTCGTCAACAACACTTTGTCTGCGTAGGCATCAGAACCGTCTTCGAAGTGGAGTCGTATCCCTTTTCCTTCTTTTTCAATACGAATCAATTTTTTGTTTTTCATTACAGCTTTTTCATCAAGTTCTTTCTCCAGCCTGTCCACCAGAGACTGAAGCCCTCCTCTTAACGTCAAAAACATATTGGCCGGCTTTTTCATTTCTCCTAAAAACACAGGTTCCTGCGGCGTTTTACTGCCGGAAACGTTTCTCATCCCGAGTATCAGGCTTCTATGTTTATTTTCTATTTCCTGGAACTGTGGAAAAGTAGCCTGCAGGCTTAAATTATCAATCCGGCCGGCGTATATGCCTGAGAGAAGCGGTTCAATTAAATGATCCACGACTTCATTCCCGAGACGGCGACGGAAAAAGTCGCCGACAGATTGATCTTCCTGTCCTGCTTTTCCTCTCGGCAGAAACAGGTCCATCCCGGCGCGGATCTTTCCTTTCATACTAAAAAGCCCCGTCGTAAGAAAAGGACGGAGTTTAGTCGGGATACCCATGACCGCTCCTTCAGGCATGCGCTGGAGTCCACTTTCATGAAGAATGTAAGCCCCGGATTGATTCGTAACGAGCTCTTTTTCGAGACCAAGTTCGACGGTCAGGTTATACATACTGCGCTTGCGTGTTAAAAAAGAATCCGGCCCCTGTTCAATAACAAATCCGTTTGTATAATCTGTCCGGATAACACCGCCCAGTCTTCCGCTTCCTTCGTACAGTGTAAATTGCGCATCCAGATTTCCGGACTGTATTTTTTTCTGCAGTTCATAGGAGGCGGCCAGTCCGGTAATGCCCCCTCCTATTACTGCAATTTGTTCTTCAGCCATTTTAAGCTTCCTTAAACTGAAGCTGCTTTTCTACAACTGTCGCAAGTGCATCGATGAATTCCGGTCTTGCGTTCGGCATTGGCGGCCGGTAGTAGCCCGCTCCTACTTCATCAGTTACTACTCTGCATTCATAGTCATTATCGTAAAGTACTTCCAGATGATCCGCTACAAAACCTACCGGGCAGTAAACGTAAGCTTTATATTCATGCTTCTCATGAAGATCACGCGTTAGATCCTGCACGTCCGGTCCAATCCAAGGATCCGGCGTGTTCCCTTCACTCTGCCAGCCGATTTCATAATTTTTAACACCGGCTTCCTCTGCAACCAGACGTGCTGTTTCTTCAAGCTGCTGCGGGTAGGGATCGCCGCCTGCGAGAATTTTTTCTGGAAGGCTGTGTGCAGAAAAAATAACACAGTGGTGATTTTTCTCTTCTTCCGTCATAGTCGCCACCGTATTTTTAATGCCTTCCGCCCACAGGCGGATAAATTTAGGCTCGTCATACCACTGTTCCACACTCGTGATGGAAGGCCCTTTAATCAGACCGGACTCTTCTTTAGCACGACCGTTATAGGATTTCACGCTGAACGTGGAGTAATGCGGAGCGAGAACAATGCTCACCGCTTCTTCAATGCCGTCATTTTTCATCTGCAGAACAGCGTCTTCTATAAACGGATCAATATGCTTCAACCCTTCATAAACGACAAACTCCACGTCTTTATACCGGCGGTTCAACTCATTTTTCAGTTCCTGTGCCTGCTGTGTTGTAATACGGGCAAGGGGAGAGATTCCTCCAATATCCCGGTAGCGCTGTGTAAGATCGTCCAGCTGCTCCTGGGATGGTTTTCGTCCTCTTCGGATATGAGTATAGTAAGGTTCAATTTCATCTTCTGATCTCGGCGTACCGTAAGCCATAACTAATAAACCCATCTTTTTAGTCATTATCCATCATCCTTTTATAGTAGTAGACGTACTGAAGTTCCCAACGGAGCCGCTTCTTGGCGAAGCAGCCACCCGGGGGAAGGGAACTGAATTACTTTTCTGCTATTTTTTCCGCGGAATAATCGTGAACGAAGCTCGTAAGCTGCTTCAGTGTGGCTGGTTCGATCTCCGGAAAAACCCCGTGTCCAAGATTAAAGACAAAGCCCGGCTGTTCCAGACCCTGATCAATGATTTCTTTCGCTTTCTTCTCGATGACCGGCCATGGGGCCATGAGAACACTTGGATCCAGATTCCCCTGCACGGCTTTAGTAATTCCATCGGCCCGGGCTTCTTTAATAGGATAGCGCCAGTCCAGTCCGACGACATCAAGATCAAGGTCTGTCCAGTCTTTTGTCAGATGACGGGCTCCAACTCCATGCATTATGAGAGGGACATTCTCAGTCGAAAGCTCTGAAAAAATTCTTTTCATCACAGGCTTTACGTACTGCTGGTAGTCACTCTGACTCAGAGCACCTATCCAGGAATCGAAGATCTGTATAGCCTGCGATCCTGCATGGATTTGAGCCCGCGCATAGGTGATGACCATGTCAGCGAGCTTTTCCATAAGAGCTTCCCATGTGTCAGGCTGTCCATACATCATCGCCTTTGTTTTATGGTAGTTTTTTGAAGGCCCGCCTTCCACCATGTAGCTTGCCAGCGTAAAAGGCGCCCCGCTGAAACTAATCAATGGTACTGTAAGCTGCTTTCTTAATATACGGATCGTTTCCAGAACAAAATCCACATCTTTTTCCGGGTGCAGTTCACCGAGACTCTGCACATCTTTCAAAGATGTTACCGGATTCGAAATAACCGGTCCAATGCCTGACTTGATTTCCACATCGACTCCCATTGCCGGCAGCGGGGTCATAATATCTTTATATAGAATAGCTGCATCGTTGTTATACTGATCTACCGGCAGCTTAGTAACCCACGCACATGTTTCCGGCATCCGGGTAATTTGTTCCAGTCCGTACTTCTTTTTCAGTTCTCGGTATTCCGGCTGGGAACGTCCTGCCTGACGCATGTACCAGACCGGCACGTGAGGAACTGCTTCTCGGCGGCAGGCTTTCAAAAATGTATCATTTGTTAATTGTGACAAAACTTACACCTCATTTTTCTTCATAGTAGCCGGGTTTCTTTCTCCAGCTTATCAACTCTTATATCCGCTGTACATTTTAACGTTTTTTTGTTATCAAAGAAAGGAAAAAACACCTTGTTCACAAAAACGGTGAAAATTGAAAACAATAAATGTCCGGACGCAGTTTGTGCATCCGGACATTTTTAATTTACGATCCCCGTGAAAAAATATTCCACTCTGCTGAAGCGGTGTTGGACGGTTCTCCTTCCTGCCTCGTCTGAGGGTTATAAGGGACAACTACATACTCCCCGCCCGAAAAAACATTTGCCCGGCTGACTGTATAATTTGTCTGCCCTACTACTTCATCGATAAAAGAACTCTCGTCCCCTTCGACCATATAAATTCGGTAGTGGATCCGGCTGTCTCCCGATCCCGTCCATTCCAGCTCTACGTTTGCACCGAAAAGTCCGACCTTCATGTCGGCATTCAGATCATCCACCGCTGCCATTTCCACCGGCTCGTCCATATCTTCTATTCCTTCCGGCTTTTCAAATGCCGTTTCAGAACCTGAAGAAGGAAGCAGTTCTTTAAAAACAGCGGTCGGCAGTGCACTTGATACGTCATCACTATCATCTTCAACGCTTCTTCCCATCCATACAGCACCACTTACTTCAGGTGTCCATCCTGCGAACCACACGTCTCTCGCTTCAGAGGTGGTACCTGTTTTCCCGGCGAGTGGAGCCGGTGCAGAGCCTGCCTGCCCGGTCCCATCTGTAACGACTGCTTCAAGCATTCTTGTCATGTACCATGCAGTCTGGGGCGTCATCACCACCTCAGATTCCGGCTCGGCTTCCGAGATAAGTTCTCCGTGACGATCATAAACTTTTTCCACAAAATATGGATCGGAATAAACTCCATTATTGGCGAAAGTACGGTAGGCTGCAGCCATTTGAAGAGGTGTCAGTCCTTCATCAAGACCGCCAAGGGCAATACTGAGCCCATCTTCTTCAAGAGCAATATTCTGTTTACCGAGCATTGCTTTTGATTCATCGACACCGATTTCGTTCAACAGCCACACTGCCGGCGCATTAACAGAATCTTTTACTGCCTCATACATGCTGATTTCCCCTTCGTATTCACCGCTCATATTTCCTGGTGAATACCCGTCGTAATCCAGCTCTTCATCAACAAGCAGCGTATACGGGTCATACTCTCCTGTTTCGAGTGCCGGAGCATACACGGCGATCGGCTTCATAGTGGAACCCGGCTGTCTTTTGGCAGACGCATAATTCAGCCCTTTCTTTTCATAGTTTCTTCCTCCCTGAACAGCCAGCACCCCGCCGCTGTCATTATCAAGAAGCACGTAGCTTCCTTCCATTGCCTGAACGGGATATGTTTCATCACTGCTCATTTTTTCGTAGGATTGTGATTGAAGTTCTTCATCCATCGCAGCCTGAATGGTATATCCTCCTTCCAGTACTTCTTCTTCCGTCAGACCGTGCTTTTCTTCCATTTCCAAAAGAAGCAGATCGATATAGGCATCATACGCTTCGTTTGAACTGACGCTGTGACGTTCTGAAGGAAGAGTTCTCCCCTGGAGACGGACAGTTTCCTCAGCAGATAAATAGTCCTGCTCATTCATTAAGCGGAGAACGAGATCGCGGCGCTCCTTGCCCCGTTCTTCATCGATAAATGGCGAATAAAGATTCGGTCCCTTCGGCAGTGCTGCGAGCATTGCCCCTTCCTCAATCGAAAGTTCATCGACTGTTTTCCCGAAATATAAGCGTGAAGCAGCCTGGACGCCATGTGCTCCATGACCAAAATATATCCGGTTCAGGTACATCTCCAGAATTTCGTCCTTTTCATAGCGGTGCTCCAGATTCAGGGCAATCAATACTTCTTCCGTTTTCCTAAGTATGGATTTTTCAGGGCTCAAAAAGGCATTTTTTGCAAGCTGCTGGGTAATGGTGCTTCCACCCTCGGCCGCAGACCTGGTAATAATATCCCGGTAAAGTGCCCGCCCGATTGAACGGAAATCAATTCCGGTATGATCATAAAAGCGCTGGTCCTCTACTGCAATAAAAGCTTCCTGTACATGATCAGGTATTTCATTCAGATCCACAGATTCCCTGTTTTCGCTGAACAGTCTCGTCAGCTCTTCTCCACTGCTGTCTACAACTGTAGTTGTTTCTTTCATTACTAAATCTTTTTCATCTATGGCATAGTTACCAAACAGAATTATTCCGAGATAAACTGTCACTCCTGCAATCGAAAGCAGAAGCAGTAATACAATGCCGACGGTTATTCTTTTGATCCACATTTTTCTCACTCCGTTCCCGGGCATTTTACCATCTCTCGAATAAAAACACTATTGTATAATGTATACGAATCAGCTTCCCCACCGGTTCCACAGACAGGAAATGTGAAACTTGAGTGACACTTATTCCTCCTGTATATATTATCGTGTATAGTTGAAAGAGCATAATAGAAAGCTGGAGGTTATATTTTGTATACGCTCAGTATTTTCGTTATAAATGAAATAACTTTTCTATCTCTTTGGGTCGCTTTGTTTGCCGGTGTTGTATCTTTTTTCTCCCCCTGTGTCTTTCCTCTCGTTCCAGCTTATCTGGCTCAGCTGACCGGTGCAGAAATTTCACAGAATAAACTTATCGCAGACCGTAAGCTGATTTTGTCCCGGAGTCTCGGATTCATTTTCGGATTCACTTCCATCTTTCTTGCTCTCGGTGCTTCCACCTCGCTCCTCGGAGGTATGTTCCTGCAGAATCAGCAGCTTCTCGAGCAGCTCGGGGGCATTGTGATTGTTTTATTTGGTCTGCAGCTTACCGGACTTTTTCAGCTGAATTTTTTAATGAGTGAAAAAAGGATGAAAAATCCTGCCAGGTCTACAAGCTTCGGAAGATCTGTTTTGTTCGGTCTGATATTTGCTGCCGGCTGGTCACCGTTCATTGGACTGGTCCTCGGCTCGATACTCGCACTTGCTGCCCAGAATGATCCGGCAGGCGGAATGGTGCTCCTTTTATTTTATTCCGCAGGACTTGCCGTGCCATTTCTGCTTGCAGGGCTGCTCTTTGCACGATCACTCGACCGTATTCGCAGCATCAACCGCTTTCTTCCAGTTTTCCAGAAAGTCAGCGGAGTCATTATGATTGTGCTTGGTATTATGCTCTTTACCGGGCTGTTTGCAAGAATCGCCGGATATCTTTCGCAGTATTATATTATTTAAGAGTTCTTCCTATTCTGTATAGACGCCTATTTCCTAACCCAGGTTACGCTCCCAGATGCAACCCTGAACAAATATTTTGTTCAGGGCTGCAGAGTATTGATTAAGTTTTGATTGCAGAATAATGATTCTTCTGAATGTACAGGCTTCTCCTGCACTCCCCGGCGGAAGCTTGCCGTGGGGCTCGCCGTCAGCTATTTCCAATGCCTGCCGGCGTTGAAAAGGATCTTCCGACTTCGCTTTATCCCACCGGCGTCCCCGCCGGACGTTCCGGAGGAAAAAGCCTCTCCTGATTGGAAGAAAGGGCAGAATTCACACGTTTTTTAGAAAAGAAACCTTCTTTTTATTTTCCTGCTGGAGCTGCAGCAGGCGACTCCGAGGCGAGATAGGACGAGCAGAAGATCCATTTCTTCCGAGCATGGAGAGGAAGAAATTAGCTGAAGCCGGCCCGCCCGGAA
>PWLM01000248.1 GCA_003560495.1 Bacillus sp. (in: firmicutes)
TCTATATCTTTATTCTACGCCGTGCCGTGCTTCTGCGTAATGAGCCGCCGCCGTATTTTCTATTAGGTCTGGAGGCGTAGCCGCTGTCGGGCGTTTGACCGTATTTAAGGTAAGGTAAGGTAAAGAATGAAGAGGACGGTGACTGCTTATGGAAATACTTTTCCTTCTCCTGCTCGCTTTCGCCGCTGCTGCCTTTTGGGTCATTGGCCTGATACTTCCATACCGGCACGCAGAAGACGGATATGCCCCGGAGAAAAAGCTTTACTTGTACGGAGCGGCAGGAGTTGGTATCCTGCTCGGCGCCTGTGCGCTTGTGCAGATTTTTATGTGAAAAATCTTCAGCGGAGCTTTATTAAACAGCTTTCTTCACGCTCGAGTAGTTGTAATACGGGGTTCTCGTTCAGCCTTTTGTGCCAGCCGGCGTTATTATATCAACCCACAGCTTCCCGACGCCCTGCTCCGGCATCCGCTTAGTATTCCATAAAAAGGTTCAGGACATGTGGTCCTGAACCTTCTCAGAGCGTTGATTAAGTCTTGATTTCAGAATAATGATTCCAGCGTATAGCTTTCTTTTGTGCTGATCCCAGGTGCCGTGGACGACTCCCGGGGCGATAGAGAACGAGCGGAAGATCCGTTTAGGCGGAAGAAATCAGCTGAAGCCGGCCCGTCCGGAAAGCGCCCTGCGGAGGCGAAACAAAAAACCGTCTATTTATAAATAAAAAACACTTTTTCAACACCTTGAAAAGCCTCCGGTTTACTCATCCGGAGGCTTTCAGGTATTAGCGGCTTCCTTTTGTATACGGCTGATTCAATGCCTTTGGTGGTTCTGCTTTTCCTACAAAACCGGCAAGTGCAAGAATAGTCAATACATAAGGCAGGATGAGGAAGTAAACCTGCGGGATATTCTGCAGACCCGGAAGCTGCTGGGCCGAAGTACTTAAGGCCATCGCAAAACCGAAGAAGATTGCAGCTCCCATTGCCCCGAACGGGGTCCATTTACCAAATATGAGAGCCGCCAGAGCCATGAAGCCCTGACCTACGATCGTTCCGGATGCAAAGTTACCAGCGATTGTAACAGCATATACCGATCCACCGGCTCCAGCGAACGCTCCACTGAGAAGTACGCCGATATAGCGCATGCGCTGTACTTTGATCCCCATCGTATCGGCCGCCATCGGGTGTTCCCCGACTGCACGCAGTCGAAGTCCGAATGGCGTTTTAAATACGACATACCATACGAGTACTACGATGAGAAGGGCAATATACGTTGTCACATACACTCTTGAAAACAGCATCGGTCCCAGCACTGGAATATCACTGAGCAGTGGAATGTCTGTACGGAATAAACGGGAACTGATTGTGTCCGTCTGTCCACGGTCAAATATTTCCCGTACGATAAATACCGTTAGTCCTAATGCTAAAAAGTTCAATGCTACACCACTGACAATCTGGTCCGCCCGGAACGAAATAGAAGCTACGGCGTGAAAAAGAGAAAAAATCGCCCCGAGGAGTATACCGAATAAAATACCAAACCATGGCGATGCTGCTCCAAAACCGAACCCTTCGAACATAAGCGTACCGATTATGCCTCCGAAAGCCCCCATAATCATAAGACCCTCAAGACCAATATTTACAACACCGGAACGTTCACTGAATAGCCCGCCCATAGCCGTGAGCATTAGAGGAGTTCCCGCAATTAAAGCTGCCGGTACAATAATATAGAGTATTTGTAATACTACATCCATTTATTTCTCCTCCTTCCTGCTCTGCATGCGGGTAAACGCCCAGCGGATAATGTAGCTTGATGCTACAAAGAAAATAATCAGAGCAATAATAATTTCGACGAGTTCCGGCGCAACACCGGCCTGGGCCTGCATCATATTGGCTCCCTGCTGAAGTCCCCCGAAAAGGAAAGCAGCAAGAAAAATCCCTACAGAAGTGCTGGCACCAAGAAGGGCAACAGCTATACCGTCAAATCCGATGTTTGTAAAGGAAGGAAGGATATTGGCGTACTGATATGTACCAAGTCCCACCATTGCTCCCCCAGCACCTGCGAATGCTCCGGATACGACCATCGAAAGTACAATATTTGCATTAACGTTCATCCCGGAATACAACGAAGCATTTTTGTTGTATCCTACAGAACGCAGTTCAAACCCTTTTCTCGTTTTCCAGAGGATAAACCACATAATCACACACGCTGCAGCTGCGATGAAAAAACCCCAGTGCAGTCTGGAAAACTGCGTAATTTCCGATAAAAACGGTGATTCCAGCGATGCACTCGGATTAATGAATCCTGTCCGCTGCCCTGAATCGAGCAGATACATACGGATCAGCGAGTTAGTAACGTGAATCGCTATATAATTCATCATAATAGTAACAATAACTTCGTGGACCTGGAAACGGGCTTTCAAATATCCTGGAACAAAACCCCATAATGCTCCCGCGAGAGCTCCAGCCCCAATAGCAAGGGGAAGGTGAATAACCATAGGTGCTTCGATAGCCAGACCTACGTATACCGATGTAAACCACCCAACGATAAGCTGCCCTTCCACTCCGATATTAAGCAGCCCTGTACGGAACGCAAAGGCTACTGCCAGACCCGAGAAGATAAGAGGAGTCATCCGCTGCAGGGTTTCACCGAAATCATACGGTTCTCCAATAATCCCCGAAATCAGGGCCCCGTACCCTGTTATAGGATTATTTCCACTTAGAAGCATGATTACAGCACCCGCAAGGAACCCGAACAAAATAGCGATTAAAGGAATCGCTATGTTAAAAGCTCTTCCCTTCAGCATATTCATCATGTCGTCGGCTCACCTTCTTCCTTTTTCCCTCCGGCCATAAGAAGCCCGAGTTCCTGCTCGTTCGTATCCGCCGCATCGACGATTTCGACGATCTCACCTTCGTAAATCACTGCTATACGATCACTCACGTTGATCACTTCTTCCAGTTCAAGCGATACGAGAAGAACTCCCCGTCCTTTATCCCGTTCTTCTATGAGTTTACTGTGAATAAATTCAATCGCTCCAACATCAAGCCCCCTTGTCGGCTGGGCAGCAATCAAAACTTTTGGAGAACGATCCATTTCACGTGCGATAATCGCCTTCTGCTGGTTACCGCCTGAAAGCGCTCCAGCTCTTGTTTCTGCAGAAGGAGTGCGGACATCATACTCTTCAATGAGTTCACGTGCTTTTTCATACATGCGGTTATAATTCAGGATGCCAGTGTTCGTATAGGGTTTTTGATAGTAAGTCTGCAGCAGAATATTTTCACCGATAGTAAAATCCAGCACTAATCCATGTTTATGACGATCCTGAGGAATGTGGCCGATTCCGACTTCCGTTACTTTTCTCGGCTTATACTTAGTCGTATCCTGACCCGCAATGTTTATTGACCCGCTTTTCACCGGGCGCAGGCCGGTGATTGCTTCAACAAGTTCTGTCTGACCGTTGCCATCGACTCCCGCAACGCCCATAATTTCGCCTTCCCTGACTTCCAGATTCAGCTTATCAACAACGTCTACTTTCCTGCTGTCTTCCACTACCAGGTCTTTAACAGTCAGTACTACTTCTTTAGGTGAAGCTGGAGTTTTATCAACTTTAAAGCTGACTTCCCTCCCGACCATCATTTCTGCCAGGCTGTTCTCTGTTGCACCAGCTACGTCTACCGTGCCGATGCCGACACCGCGCCGGATTACAGTACAGCGGTCACAGACTTCCATGATTTCTTTCAATTTATGAGTGATAAGTATGATCGATTTTCCTTCTTGAATAAGATTATTCATAATCTGTATTAATTCCTTAATTTCCTGAGGGGTAAGGGAAGCTGTCGGCTCGTCAAAAATCAGAATTTCGGCTCCTCTGTACAGCGTCTTTAAAATTTCCGCACGCTGCTGCATCCCTACAGAAATGTCTTCAATTTTTGCTTTAGGATCCACTCTCAGTCCATAACGGTCGGAAATTTCCTGCACATCTTTTTCTGCTTTCCGGAGATCAATCGATCCTTTAGCAGTCGGTTCGCTGCCGAGAATAATATTTTCAGTAACTGTAAAATTCTGCACGAGCATAAAGTGCTGGTGAACCATGCCGATCCCGAGATCGTTCGCTTTATTCGGATCGGTAATATCGACTTTTTCCCCACGGACTTTAATTTCCCCCCGCTCCGGCTGGTACAATCCAAACAGCACATTCATCAGTGTGGATTTGCCTGCTCCGTTCTCACCAAGAAGTGCATGGATTTCTCCTTTCTGCAGCTGCAGAGTGATATTATCATTAGCTACAATGCCGGGGAACTCTTTACGAATATTGTTCATTTCAATAACATATTCCACAATTAACAACTCCTATCAAATTCATAAGAGATTTAACGGTTCTTATTTACCGGCTGATATTTGACGCTGAAAATGTCGATTTATAAAACATAACGTCGAAAATATCTGTTTGAAGGTATAAACAAAGGCTAGTACAAGACTAGCCTTTGTTTGAGCTTTCAGAGTTGCTGAGGCTTACTCCAGGTTATTTAGAAATTCTTCATATTCGTCATCTGTTTCCGGCACGTCAATCTCTCCATCAGTAATCATCTGTTCGAATTCCTCTACTGCTTCAAGTGCCTCGTCAGATACGTCATCCTGCGTTTCGGCAATACCTACGCCGTCATCTTCCAGGCCGAACTCGACAGTTTCTCCTCCAGGGAAGTTTCCGTTCATTGTATCTTCCGCTACATTATATACAGACTGGTCAACTCGTTTAACCATAGAAGAAAGTATAACGTTTCCTTCCGACCAGTCTCCTTCTGTCAGCGCCTGATCCTGGTCCACACCAATGGCCCATACTTCTTCACCGCTTTCGTTGCGGTCGATAGCTTCTGTAAACAGCCCGTTACCTGTTCCCCCGGCAGCATGATAAATAATATCTGCTCCGTTGGAATACATCGTATCAGCAATATTCTGCCCTGTAGAAGCATCATTAAAGTCCTGGGCATACTGGACTGCAATATCTATATCGGAGTCTACGTGCTTAACCCCGGCTTTAAATCCGTTTTCAAACTTTTTAATAAGGGGGCTTTCCACGCCGCCAAGGAAGCCTACCTGATCATTTTCTGTATGCATCGCAGCAATCGCACCTACGAGGAAAGATCCTTCATGTTCTGCAAAAGTGATGCTGGCCAGGTTATCAATTGGATTCCCGTCGCCGTCTGTTACAACTTCATCGACGATTGCAAAATTCTGATCCGGATTCTGATCTGCTACTGTCTGAACGTCATCCGCCATCAAAAAACCGATCGCAAAGGAAATATCCGTACCTTCACGTGCCAGCTGCTGCAGGTTGGGAAGATAGTCGGCTGCATCGCCTGACTGAATGTAATCTACCTCCGCTTCCGGATAGTCTTCTCCGAATTCGGTAAGTCCAGCCCAAGCTGATTCGTTAAACGAACGGTCGTCGACCCCTCCGACATCCGTTACCATTTTCGCAGAAAAGTCTTCCCCGCCGTCTCCGGCAGCTTCCCCTTCGTTATTATCCCCATTATTTCCTTCATTGTTTCCGGCATTATCCGCAGCGTTTCCGCCGTTCTCTTCCGGAGCATTATTGCCTTCTGAGTTGTTATCTCCACACGCTGCAAGCATAACCCCGGCTGCCAGTACAGATGAAAGAAGTACTTTTTGACTCTTTTTCATGATATAAATCCCCCTCGTAAGAAGTATAAAATATGTTATTTATCCCATTATTAAAAGAAGATAAACAACTCTTTACCCATTATGCCACATAAATAATAAAAAAAAATCTTAAAAACGCCTTCATTCGATAAAAATGCACATGTTCGATGTCAGACCTCTTGAAATAATAAATATAATGCAAATGACAGCGTTTTCTTATGTGAAACTAATATACCATTTCTTTTCTTAATAATAAATAGATATTGGACAATTTTTCATTTTGTTTTGAAAATAATTAAATATTGGAAGTTTTATCACAAAAGACAGCAGATGGAGCAGGTACATGTCAGGACCGGTACCTGCTGACTTTGGAAGTACGCCAGTGTACAAGCATGACAGCCATAATTCCGGCACTGGCTTTTCCACTCATCATTGCTGCTGTCATTTCCGGTTCCACCGCTGCCGTAAAACCGAGATGTCCTCCTACAAGAAAAGCACCGCTTACGGAAAAAGCAATATTTATCAGCCTGCTCCTCTCATCAAGGGTGTGAAGCTGTTTATACATCGGAATACTGTGTGCAAGCTGAGTAAACAAGCCCACCCACGCCTCTGCAGCAAGGGGGGTTTTATCAATCAGCTTCTGACATGAAGGAATGACGGTTTGCCGCAGAAAATGAACGAATGGGAAGGCTCCGGCAAGTGCGAGAACAATAAGACCAATAATTTCCATTGATTCGGAAAACGGAGTCAGCCCTTCAACAATTACAGTATTTGTTAATTCCTGAACAGCTACGATAGAGATTATGACGGCAATGAATGCCATAATTCCTTTACCGGTAATTAAAAAAAGCTGCACCATAACGGCCGATGCCCATTTCAATCCTGCAAGTATAAGAATTACAAACAAAATGACCGGCACAAGCTGCTGTAATAAAAACAGTGCCGGCATCCCTGCTGCCATTCCCGCTATAAAAGCCCCTGCCGGAACAGGAATCAAACCGTACATTATTCCTTTTGCAAAAATACTGTACTGATCCTTATGTATTAGACCCAGAGCCACGGGAACTGTAAAGACAAATGTCGGGCCGAGCATCGTTGCCAGAATAATACCAGAAAATAAAGCTGCTTCTTCGCTGGAAGAAAGCTCCAGAGCAAGCGGATACCCTCCCATATCTACTGCCAGGATCATTCCCGGGAATATACCCGGATCGGCCCCTAAAAAAGTAAACACCGGAACAAGCGCAGGCCTGAGGAATTCTGCAAGCAGCGGGGCTGCGGATATCATCCCGGTCATTACAAACGCCAGGGGGCCCATTGTACGGAATCCTTCATCAAAAGCTTCTCCATATCCTTTTTTATTCCCGGCAATTTTATCTGCTGCCCCAAGAATTAAAAATGCCAGAAGAATCCATATTATAAAGTTATTAATCCACATACTCTGCTCCTTTAAAAAAGCCATACGTAAAGTTTTGCTTCCGTTCGATCATACGGAAGTTTTTTAAACAATGATCACGGGATGTATTTAACTTCCATATGGCGAGCGTTTTAAGCAAATATTACTGGGCCCTCATAAAAGTAAGCACTGCCGGATCCAGATAAGGGCCTTCCTGCCACCGCTCTTCGAAATTTTCTCTCATAAAGTATCCACGGAGTGCTTCTTTCATATTTTCGTTATACTTTCCTTGTTTTTCGGCAAGAAGTTGTTTTTCCATTAAGAATTCTTCTACTTCTTCCAGTACTTCACCGCTCAGAGGAAGCAATTCTTCTTCCTCAGATTTGGAAAAATACAGGCGGTGAAGTTCAAACAGTCTTTTCAGTTCTTTCACCGGTTCTTTATGGTCATCTACGCGCAGATCATATTTTCGGTCGTTGTAACCGCCGTAGCCCCCTCTTTCCTGAACGACGAAAAGAGAGGCTGATTGTTTACCACGGGCATCTCCGCCTGCTTCCTGGCCCGCTTCCAGTGCAGAAAGCAGTTTTTCAGCGAGCGTTCCTTCTGTTTGTTCAAATACATCCACCATAGCATCCACCGTGCGGCTGCTGACGAGAATATTTCCCTGAGCGGAGCAGTATGAACCCTGCCTGTCTCCTGCCCACTCGTAACATTCGCTGCCTGTATAAGCTGCGCATCTACCCGAAACATCCATTACAACAAACTGACGCAGTTCCCTGTCTTCATCGTTTTCGATTAATTTTGCAGCAGTTTCTTCCGGGCTCCATCCTTCTTTAAGTAAGGCAAGCCCCTCCGGTCCAAAAGCCGTGTTGGCGAAAGACTGTGTTGCTACTGCACCTGTTCCGGCTTCTGCCCATGGAACTACTGCTCCTGCTCCGAGAAATTTTGACTGCACTGCAATTCCGAGCTCTCCGGAAGCCGGGTCACATCCAACGATGGAAAATGTAGCAACTTTTGCTTGTAATTTTTTCATTATTTTTCCTCCTGTTTTTATATATCTTAATCTTCCGAATCCTCTGCGGTCAAATAGAAAAGGTTTATGTGCTCTTTCAGTTGGGAATTTTAAGCCTAGAACCAAAGGAGGTTTTTACATTATGAAAGTACTTGTAATAGGTGCAAATGGTCAAATCGGCCGCCACCTCGTTAAAATGCTCGCTTTAAGCACAGAACACGAAGTCCGTGCAATGATACGAAAAGAAAGTCAAAAAGCATATCTGGAAGAGCTTGGTGCCGAAGATGTTGTCATAGGCGACCTGGAAAAAGATTTTTCCCACGCTCTGAAAGACGTTGACGCTGTAATATTCACAGCAGGATCAGGGGGGCACACCGGAAAGGAACAGACGGAGATTATTGATCGTAATGGTGCGATCCAGTCTGTAAAAGAAGCCGAAAAGGCCGGTGTCAGCCGCTTCATTATGATAAGCAGTATTATGGCTGATCAGGCTGAAGATGCTCCGGAAAATGCCAGGCACTATTTCCGGGCAAAAGGTGCAGCAGATGAAGCTCTGCAGAACAGCTCGCTGAATTATACTATTCTTCGTCCCGGACCCTTGTCCAATAACCCTGCCGAAGGAAAAATAACAGCAGCCGCACGGCTCGAAAGCTACGAAGGAGAAATCCCCCGGGAAGATGTAGCTGCCGTGGCTGCCAATGCACTCGTGCTGGAGAACACGTACTATCAAACGTTTGAAATTATAGGAGGCAGCACGCCGCTCGGTGAAGCACTGAAGAAGGTTCAGTCTTAATTCTTTCAGGAAAGTCTGCCATGATTCCTCCAGGCAGCAAAAGTTTCCCCTTCCTTAACAAATTCTTCTTAATAGTATATAAAATAAAAAGAAGGAGGCGACAGACGCCTCCTTCTTTTTCAGAGTGTTGATTAAGTCTTGATTTCAGAATAATTCTTCCAGAGTATAGCTTTCTCCCTGCGCTCAGCCCTGCCGGACGTTTCGGAAGAAAAAGCCTCTCCTGAATGGAAGAAATGGAGGAACCACACGTTTTTTAGAAGAGATAACTTCTTTTTATTTTCCTGCTGGAGCTGCCGGGGGCGGCTCCGAGGCGATAGAGGCCGAGCGGAAGAAATTGGTTGAAGCCGGTTCGTCCGGCAAACGCCCTGCGGAGGCGAAAGCAAAAAACTATCTATTTATAAATGAAAAACACTTTTTCAACAACCTGGAAAAGAAGTTTCGAAGTTCCCTTCTGTAATCAACAGCGAACACAACTTCCTATTAGGAATTGCGCAGAATGAACTTTAACTATATACTATAAATTACACATATCCAATTGAGTTGGGAGGATTAATATGACTGCACTTAAGGACCTTACCCAGGAACAAAAAACTGAGTATATCATTGCCATTTCCCTCCTGGCAGTTTCTGTCGCTGTCGGCATTGTCGTCGGTATGAATGAAGAATGGTTTGCCCGGCGTAACTTTACTGCCGGATATATGGCAGGCTCTCTTCTATCGGTTATACTATTGTTTGCTGTTTACCGCAGCATAAGCTTCCTGATAAACATGTTCCGAAAAAAATAAAGGAAGCTCTCCGATCTTACATACAAAGTATGCGGAGAGCTTTTATTTTCTTCTGAGCAGAAGTTCACCGATGGTATTTATGCTTTATCTGTATCGTTCAAAAGGGTCCCCCAAGTCTCGGGACCGGTAATACCATCGACCGTGAGGCCCCGTTTCCTCTGATAATTCATCACGGTCTGCTTCGTTTCTTTCCCATATACACCGTCAGCACCATATCTCTTCAGCAGCATTCCCGCTGACTCCAGCTTCTTTTGCAGTTTCAGCACGTCAGGACCTTTCATACCTGTTTTAAGAAGAGAGGGTGTTTCCAATAACCTGAGCTTTTCTCTAACCCATTCTGTATCCATCCCCGGACATTCCGTCCGCTGTCCGTTCCATTCACGATGACCTTTTATCCTGGATACAGGGATGGTGTATTTCTTTTTTAAATAGTCAATGAGCTGCACCAGGCTCTTCAACTGACTGCTGGAAAAGCTGCCCCTGCCGGTCAGACATATTCCAACATTCCTTGAGTTGAGCCCTGCTGTATGAAAAGAAATAACATTTTCGTCCCAGCATTTTTCGATTGTACCGTTTCTTCCAATCACAAAATGATAGCCTATGCCCGGCCACCCGAGTGAATGAACATGGTAGCCTGCGAAACTTTCTGCTGATCCGGCAGCCGTCGCACTGTGATGAATCGTTATTTTATCTGGAGCCCTTCCCCTTTGGTATTTCTTCGTCCGGTGTTTTGGTAATGTTCTGCGCCTGTCTACAACCTTCATACTATTCCCCTCCTTTTGGTTTTTAAGTACACAAAAAGACTGATAAAGGAGGTATCATCTTATTTTTTCCGGAATGTCCTAGTATTTTGTTTTCAATTGAGCTCCTTCAATGAAAAGAATAAAGAAACTGGACAAATTACCTTGCATCCTTGATTCGAATTATAGTAAAATCAGTAGTTGGTTGTTCAGCGGATCTCCTATTTAAATAGAACATGGTGTTTTATTAAAGTAATAGGGTATACAAAAAATATGACAAATTGAAGAGGTGAACGCATTGAAAAAACTTACGTTTGTTTTTTGGGTTGCTTTAGGCATATTACTTTTCTTCCTAGTAGTAGGTGTCTTTACTCCTCAAACATTTGAAAACGTCACCGCTGAACTGCGCGGGATGATCTCTACTTCACTCGGCTGGTATTATCTTCTGGTCGTCACCGGGTTCGTCGGGGTCTGTGCATTTATAATTGTTAGTCCTTACGGTAAAATAAAGCTCGGTAAGCCTGACAGTAAACCGGATTATAATTATCTTACCTGGTTCGCTATGCTGTTCAGTGCCGGTATGGGTATCGGTCTCGTGTTCTGGGGAGCTGCTGAACCTATCTCCCACTATATGGTCGATGCACCCATTGCCGATTCAGGTTCCAGCGACGCAATTCTCGAAGCTATGCGCTACTCTTTCTTCCACTGGGGGATCCATGCCTGGGGAATTTATGCCGTCGTTGCAATGTCCCTCGCTTATTTTAAATTCCGCCATGATGCTCCGGGACTTATAAGCGGGACACTGACCCCTGTGCTTGGCAAGTACGCAAAAGGCCCTGTCGGCCACACCGTGGATATTATCGCTGTTATCGCAACAGTAGTTGGTGTCTCCAGTACCCTCGGCTTCGGGGCCGTACAGATTAACGGGGGGCTTGACTTCCTGCTCGGCGTTGGAATTAACTTTCAAATGCAATTCTTTATTATTGTAGCCGTGACAGTGTTGTTTCTTATCTCCGCTTACACCGGACTGAACCGGGGGATCAAGATTCTCTCGAACGTTAACTTGATTCTTGCAGTAACATTGTTTACCTTTCTCTTTATATTTGGTCCTACACTCTTCAACTTGAACTTGCTTACTGAAACATTCGGAATGTACGTTCAACAACTGCCGAGCATGAGTTTTCGTATTGCTCCTTTTGATGAAGATGAACGGGCCTGGATTGATGGATGGACGATCTTCTACTGGGCATGGTGGATTTCATGGGCTCCTTTCGTAGGTTCATTTATTGCCCGCGTATCCAAAGGACGGACACTGCGTGAATTCGTACTCGGGGTGCTTCTTGTCCCTTCTATCCTCAGCTTCTTCTGGTTTGCAGTCCTCGGCGGTTCCGGTATTTTCCTGGAACAGGAAGGAATAGCTGCCATTTCAGAACTAGCTGCAGAAGCTGCCTTATTCGGAGTGCTTGACCACTATCCACTCGGCGGGCTGATGTCTGTGATAGCGATTACGCTTATCGTTACTTTCTTTATTACATCTGCTGACTCCGGAACATTTATTCTTGGAATGCAGACAACCAATGGATCGCTGACTCCTCCTAAAACAGTGAAGATTATCTGGGGGCTGATGCTTTCAACTACTGCTTCTATTCTTCTGTACAGTGGAGGGCTTCAGGGACTGGAAAATGCGATGATTATCACTGCTCTTCCTTTCTCGGTTATTATGATTTTAATGACCTATTCGCTTATCAAATCTCTGCAGATTGAGAAAACCGCTCTAAGAGCCCAGGATTCAAAGAAAAGATCTTAAATATTAAGAAGGTGTTCCGGACTGCTTCCGGAACACCTTCTTTTGTTTATTTGGTTCTGTTAAAGTTTATGTTGTTGGAAGGTCCTGATTAGTTATTATTGGCAAAAGAAACAAGAAGATAAATTCCAAACAGCCGAAAAACTAGTAAAAAAACCTTATGCTCTGTGGAGGCCAGAATGCCATATTAGCTTTGCCTACAATCTCTTCTTCCGGGATAAATCCGATCTGCCGGCTGTCTATACTGTTTTTGCGGTTATCCCCCATGACAAAAACGTGGTCTTCCGGGACGACAAGCTCATCAGTTAAATCCTGGAGGGTGAAATCATCTGTAAAGATTTCAGTGCCGTTTTCACTTCTCGTCTCTTCCAGAAATTCTTCTTCTACTTCTTCTCCGTTTACATACAATGTATCATTCTCGTAGTAAATGTCATCCCCAGGAAGGCCGATAATTCGTTTAATGTAGTCGGATTCTTCATCAGCATGGAAAATTATCAGATCAAAACGTTCAGGTTCTCTCCATTCGTAATCTATTTTATTAACAATGATTCTTTCGCCGTCCTTTATCGTAGGCATCATCGACTGTCCGTAGACAATATAGTTGGCAAACATAAATTCCCGGACGATTAGCGCAACAACAGCTGTAACAGCCGCGATTTTCATTAAAAACCATGCAAAACTGCGCTGTTTTAATTTTAGTTTTTTATTAAATCCGTCCGGCTCTTTCATCTTCTTTCCTCCCTCTTCTTTATTTATCCAAGGACTACTGTTTACTTTATTTAATTGCCCCGTCCTCCAAATAATAAACCAGCAGGATGGATCTGAATTAAATACTTGCACAAGCAGAAAAATTTTAATGGGATAAACTTTTCCACTTCAAAAAAAGTCACAGTTAAAATCAAAAAGCTGGATCCCGGGTTATACTGCGTTCCGCTTCTGAATTAGTGATAAGCTTTGCCTCACCTGATAAACTCTGTGATTTAAGGAATATGTTAAATAAAAAAGCTGTCCCGCTGAATAAGTAAATTCAGCGGGACAGCTTTTTTCCTTGGTAATGCAATGCTCATCATTGTTATGGTTTCATCCGGCGAATGAAAAAGTTGATAAACACCTGTATAAAATTGTACTTGAATTGACAGGGATCATCCTTTATAAATGATGTACTGCTTCATATTCAAATATTTTGTTGCTTTGGGTAGGGCTGCTGTCCAGATTTTCCCGGCGGCGTTTATGAGCTTCTTTGAAAGCATCACTGTTTATCCAATTTTCGTAGTCGCTTTTAGATTCCCACTTTGTAAGTACTACGGGATAATTCTCATTTTCCGATGGATCCAGATACATAAAATCAAGACATCCAGGTACTTTACGCATATTTTCTGCACTGGAACCAAAACGGGATGCTACATTTTCTCTTCCTTCTACGGGAACGTGCAGCTGATTCATTACTACGTACATCTTATCCCTCCTGTATACTGATAAAATCCTACATACAGTATTATACGCTCTCTTTTCTTACTATGAAAAGCATAACAGATCGATCCTTTTTTTATTTCATTAAACGTGATATATTTTATAGTAGAGTCCAAACAAGGAGGCGGAGTTATGGATCTACTTCTCATTATTGGGGTTTGTATTGTATTCCTTGTATCTATCTGGACAGCCGGATACAATGCAAAATCTACTAAAAGCTGATGTACTTAAACTAAAAAAAAGAGACGGAATTTTTATTCCGTCTCTTTTTTTGCTTCTCTGCAGCTTTTATGTGGAGGAAGAAACTTCTTTTAAAGCCGCAAAAGCCTGCTGGCGCATTGCTTCATAAACCAGTATGGCGGCTGCATTGGACAGATTTAAAGATCTGACCAGATTAGTCTGGGGGATGAGCAGACAATTTTCAGCATATTTATCAGTCAGTTTTTTCGGCAGCCCTTTAGTTTCTTTACCGAAAACAAAAAAATAATCTTGATCAGTGCTGCTGTAATCCAGTTCTGAATAATATTTATTGCCGGAGGTTTCAACAAAATAAAACTCTCCTGCCGGGTAAGTCTGAATTAGCTCTTCTATACTGTCATGGTGGTTTACCTGGACGTTCGGCCAGTAATCACAGCCTGCTCTTTTCAGCATCCGGTCATCCGTAGAAAAGCCCAGTGGATGAATTAGATGCAGGATAGTGTTGGTTCCGGCACATGTTCTTGCAATATTCCCAGTATTAGCCGGTATTTCCGGCTCATGAAGCACAACATGAATACTCACTCTGCGTCTCTCCTCTGTTTCAATTATTATCCGTTGATCATTTCAAGAGATTCCACAAAATTTATCATATCACTGCTTGAAACGTCTCTGCCGATGACCTGATAATATGGCATTCCCTTCTGCGGCTCCGCATACAAATCGAACTGGCGCACAAACGTATATTGCAGACGCCGCTCAGCTTCTGGAAAAGCAGACCATTCTCCGACGTAGTCTTCTATCATGAGAGTCTGGCTGTTCATATCAACTTTTGCAGACGCAGGCCATACCCCTTCGTTCATATACAATCGCAGCTTTTCTTTATTTAAACCTTGAATCTGCTGATCCTGGATCAGTTCAATTGTTCCTTTTTCTTTATGCTCATAGGTTAGTATAACTAAATTTTCATCATATATCGTTTCTTTAGCTGTCCAGTCCTCCGCCAGGCTTTCCGGCTGCAGAACATGAAAAGGAAGCTCATAGTCTGCACTGCTGAGAGTCGCTTCTGTACTTTCACATCCACCTGCCGTTAAAAATAAGATTAAAAACAACATTTTTTTCATCTTATCCACCATATCCTCTGCTGCAATTTAATACGTGCAAATTTTGTTTTTCTTTTTATCAGCTGCTCAGTGACTCGAGAACTCCTTCCTGTTCCAGAAGAAGCGTTTTCATGTCCAGACCTCCAGCATAGCCTACAAGAGATCCATTCGCACCTACAACTCTGTGACATGGAATCACGATCGGCAGTGGATTTTGATTGTTAGCTCCCCCTACTGCACGTACTGCTTTTGGAACCCCCATTACTGCCGCAATCTCTTTATAGGATCTTGTTTCTCCGTAAGGGATCAATTGCAGCTGGCTCCATACGAGCTTTTGAAAAGTAGTGCCCCTAAGGTCGATATCCAACTGGAATTCTTTGCGCTCTCCAAGAAAATATTCTTCCAGCTGTTCTGCAGCCTGATCGAGCATATTTTCATCTTCTATCCATAAGGAACCTGGATCATGTTTCATCCATTTTCTTTTCATCACAGGCAGTTTTGTTTCTGCCGTGCCAAATTGCACCATACATAATCCATGAGCAGTTCCTGCCAGCGTTAAAACCCCGGCGGGAGTAATTAATTCTCGGTAATATACCGGACTCATAGAGGTCCCTCCTTTAATTGCTTGCAGATCTCTTCTTAATATTACGCATCACTTCTGCTTTCTTTAGCAGCACTCAGCTGTTTGAAGTTGTATGCGGATAGTTTAAGGCACTATAAATTTCAGTCAAAACTTCTTCATCTTTTTCATTCTCAGCTGCCGCTTTCAGCACTCGATAAGTTTCACTGCTTTTTTCAATTTCTCCGACAGCCCACGCAGCGGTACCGCGTATGACAGGCCTTGGATCTTCTTTGAGCAGTTTCAGTAAAGTAGGAAGAGCACTTTTTTCCTTGAATACACCAAGAGCTATAACGGCATTTCGCTGAATAGGCTTTTTCCCTCTCCAGGAGCCGGAAATATGTCCAAACTTATTTTTAAATGCTTTATTGGACATTGTCAGGACTTCTTCCAGACGGGGCTTGACAACCTCCGGATCCGGCTCCATTTCCGGGTGATGATGAAAATCTTTTCCTTTATTTTCGGGGCATACAACCTGACACGTATCGCATCCATACAGCCTGTTACCTATCTTTTTTCTGTATTTCTCAGGAAGCATTGTTTTTGTTTGGGTTAAAAAAGCAACACATTTAGTAGCATCAAGCTGTCCCCCTTGTATAAGGGCACCCGTGGGACAGGCATCTATGCATTTTGTACATGTTCCGCACTGGTCTTCCAGGGGCTGGTCTTCTTCAAGCGGCACAGTCGTAATTAAATCACCAAGATATACATACGATCCGAATTCCGGTGTAATTACAGCACAGTTTTTTCCGCTCCAGCCAATTCCTGCACGTTCAGCGACTGCTCTGTCAGAAAGTTCACCGGTGTCAACCATTGATTTACATCGTGCATCAGTTACTTTTTTTTGTATAAATTCCTCAAGCAGATTAAGCTTTCGTCTTAAAATATGATGGTAGTCTTCTCCCCAGCTTGCCCGGCAGAATATTCCCCTGCGATCTCCTTTAACAGAACGCGGAGCATTTTTCATTTTAGATGGATAGGCGAGGGCAATCGAAATAACCGTCTTTGCTTCCGGAAGCAGAAGTTCAGGAGTGGTTCTTTCTTCAAGAGTTCCTTTTTCGAAACCGGAAACATAGCCTTTATCCTGCTGTACGCGTAAACGCTCCTTCAAAGTAACAAAAGGATCCGCTGCAGCAAAACCGATTTTATCTACGCCTATTTCTTTACTGTAATCGATTATTTCCTGTTTCAGACCGCGGTTCATACGTGTTTCCTCCGTTTCTTTTCAAACAATGAAAAAGCAGCGAGTTTTTCTTTTAAGGAAAACTCACTACTCGAATGTTGGGCGGCCGATATCAGGATTGCTTCTGTAAAAATTCTACTACTTCCCTCTAAAGCTGTCAATAACGTAAAAACAGCAACAAAAAAAGCAGCTTTCCGCTGCCTGGATAATTAATAACTATATGGTACCGGAGGCGGGACTTGAACCCGCACGCCTGTGAGGGCATTGGATTTTGAGTCCAACGTGTCTGCCATTCCACCACTCCGGCTTACGATGTAAGCAGTGTTGGTGCCGAGGGCCGGACTCGAACCGGCACGGTAATACACTTACCGCAGGATTTTAAGTCCTGTGTGTCTGCCAATTCCACCACCCCGGCAGAAAATCTGTCACAGCAGAGTTAAGTATTAAAATTGGAGGCGACAACCGGATTCGAACCGGTGATGGAGGTTTTGCAGACCTCTGCCTTACCACTTGGCTATGCCGCCTCAAAAAGTATGGAGCGGGAAACGGGATTCGAACCCGCGACCCCCACCTTGGCAAGGTGGTGCTCTACCACTGAGCTATTCCCGCAGAAATGGCAGGGCTAGCAGGATTCGAACCTGCGAGTCACGGAATCAAAATCCGATGCCTTACCGCTTGGCTATAGCCCTAAAATATAAAAATGGGGCGGCTGATGGGGATCGAACCCACGAATGCCGGAATCACAATCCGGTGCGTTAACCACTTCGCCACAACCGCCGTAAAGAAAAAATAAATGGTGGAGGGGGAGAGATTCGAACTCCCGAACCCGAAGGAGCGGATTTACAGTCCGCCGCGTTTGGCCAGCTTCGCTACCCCTCCATATAATATTTCTATTCAGAGCGTTCCTACTTCCTTTTTTGAAGATACGCTTAATATTATCAAACGCTCTACAAGTGGTCAAGTAAGAAATGGTGCTGGCCAGAGGACTTGAACCCCCAACCTACTGATTACAAGTCAGTTGCTCTACCAATTGAGCTAGGCCAGCAAAAGTGGTGGCTCGGGACGGAATCGAACCGCCGACACACGGATTTTCAGTCCGTTGCTCTACCGACTGAGCTACCGAGCCTTATGTAATTGGTTGCGGGGGATGGATTTGAACCATCGACCTTTGGGTTATGAGCCCAACGAGCTACCAGACTGCTCCACCCCGCGGCAATAAGAATGGTGGAGGATGACAGGCTCGAACTGCCGACCCCCTGCTTGTAAGGCAGGTGCTCTCCCAACTGAGCTAATCCTCCAGCTTATTTTGCTGATTATGTGAGAAAATATTTGTGTAAGTATGATGGTGACCCGTACGGGATTCGAACCCGTGTTACCGCCGTGAAAGGGCGGTGTCTTAACCACTTGACCAACGGGCCATATCTGGCGGAGAGCGAGGGATTCGAACCCTCGGTACGGGTTAAAACCGCACACACGATTTCCAATCGTGCTCCTTCGGCCACTCGGACAGCTCTCCAGATGGCTCCACAGGTAGGATTCGAACCTACGACCAATCGGTTAACAGCCGATTGCTCTACCACTGAGCTACTGTGGAATATTAATAATCTATCCTCTCAAAACTGGATAACGCGTGTAAGAATTGATTCACGGTCTGTTGATACGCCGGTTGTTTGTTGGTTAAGCCCTCGATCGATTAGTATCTCTCAGCTTCACGTGTCGCCACGCTTCCACACGAGACCTATCTACCTCATCGTCTCTGAGGGATCTTACTCACA
>PWLM01000076.1 GCA_003560495.1 Bacillus sp. (in: firmicutes)
ATACAAAAACTCCTCCAAAAGCATCACATTTTTTCAAGTATATCATATGTCTTTTTCCCAATGGACACAGGAGAAAAGCTCTGTGGGATACCGAAAATCTATTCCGCATCAAATAAAGAAAAGGCTCTGTTAAAGCTCTGGGTTGGTTTTGAAGGTTGCCTGTGGCTTCTTTTTTCTTCGCTTGCCGCGGAGAAAGCATGCTGCTGTCCCTTCTGTCCGGGAGGATATGCGCGCTTCCGCAGGCGTCTCGAAAAATCGCCTTGGCATTGGTTTTACAGCATAAAGAGCAGTGTTTATGAAAAGCAGAATTTTTCTTTTTCTGTGAAAAAAACGAAGTGGACCGGCCCGTGGAAGAAGAAGATTGGAGGATAGAGCGCAGCCTACCCGAAAATCTCCTCCACGGGAGGCCGGTTGGAAGCGAAGTGTTTCTTCAGCCGTCAGCGAACTTTAACATAGCTATTTCAAAAAAGGAGTTTAAACATATGGGACTTGAACTTGGTACTATCGTTCCGGACTTCAGTCTGCCTTCTACGAATAGAGAGAACATAAAGCTTTCAGATTACAAAAATAAGAAAAATGTATTGATTGTATTTTTTCCGATTGCTTTCACTCCCGGCTGAATTAAGGAACTAACCTCTTGGAAAGAGGTTTACAGTAGACTTGAAGAATTTGATACAGAAATACTTGGAGTCAGCGTTGACCATATATTTGCCCAGAACGTGTTTGAAACAACACTTGGTACTCTTCCATACCCGCTTCTGTCAGACTGGAGAAGAAAATCAGTAAAAGATTACGAAGTGCTGAATGACAAAGATATGGTAGCCTACAGATCGTGTTTTTTGATAAGTAAAGAAGGAAAGCTCGTTTACAAAAATGAAAATTTCGATGCAGAAAAGATGGAGCATTATGAAGAGGTAATAAATTACTGCCGAAAGGTTGAGGGAAAAGAATAATAAATTCAAAAAAATGTACAGATTTGAATATAAAAGTTTTTGTATTCTCTGCGATATCGCAGCTAAAGACAGGCTTTCGAAGGAACTTTCACTGGGACCGGAGAAACCATTAAGTATTCGTGTTTACTAAGTCTGAGTGTTAGTTTAAATAATATGCTTCTTCAATTGAAGAAAACGTAACATTTTAAACCGCTCCTTCTTCATCAGCGTTAAAGCGAGAGGAAAACAGAATATTCTTTAGAAAGTCGGGTCCTGAGGAATCAGCCCTGCTCCTTTCCGAAATAATCCCCATGAAAACGAAAGCGGCTGGTTACAGAAGCGGAACCTAATTATTAAGTTCAGCATATATAGATTATGAAATTATACTGCAAAGAGGTGCCAGACTCGTGGAATGGTGGAATTACATTGGATATTTTATTCTTTTCTTAAATATTTTTTTAGGGTTGATGATCGTTTTTCGTGATCAGAAAAATACTCAGTCAACTCTGGCCTGGCTCATGATTCTGCTGTTTTTGCCATTTGTAGGACTCTTTTTATATTTTATTTTTGGAAGAGAATTAAAAAATAGTCAATGGAATCAAAGTGTTCTTAATAAGACTAAGAAATTATCTGAGGAACAGAACGAATTGTTCGGGAAGAAAAAACTTCTAGATAAAAATGCACACATGGAAAAGTACTCTCACATAATTGGCATGCATCTGAGGAACATGGTCTCTCCACTCACTCAGGATAACTCACTGCAGTTTTTGACAAACGGCAATGAAAAAATGGAAATGCTCTCTTATGATATTACCTTTGCTGAACATTCAATATACGTTCAGTATTTCAGCATCGAAAAGGATCAAACAGGAAAACAGTTTCTGGAGCTGCTGGCAAGGAAGGCTTCAGAAGGTGTGAAAGTTTACTTGATTATCGATGGACTTGGATCGAAGGATTTAAAAGAGAAAGATCTCAAACCCTTGAAGCATGCAGGGGGAGAAGTCGAAGTGTTTTTTCCATTTCGTACATTTTTCAAAAAAGCGGCCCTGAATCATAGAAATCATAGAAAAACAGTGGTGATTGATGGGAAGATTGGCTATATAGGCGGCTTTAACATTGGTGACAAATACATTAAGGATCCAAAACTTGGATACTGGAGAGACACCCATCTTCGTTTAACCGGCTCTGCTGTATTTCTGATGGCCGACCACTTTATATCAGACTGGTTTAAAAGCCGGGGCAATAAAGATCATTTCGCAGAGGATTTTTCTATAGGCGATGAAAACAAAAATAAGACGGCTCTACAGATCGTGCCAAGTGGACCGGACTTTGCATGGGACCAGGTGAAAAATGGGTTTATTAAAATGATACAGGAAGCAGAAAATCATATATACATTCAGTCACCCTATTTTATCCCGGAGTCCAGTATTCAGGAAGCTCTCAGGGTAGCTTTACTGAGTGGAGTTGATGTAAAAATCATGATTCCTAATAAACCGGATCATATGTTTGTTTACTGGGCAACTTCATTTTTCACGGGGGAACTTTTAAAAGAGGGAGCTTCTCTATATGTATATGAAAAAGGTTTTCTGCATGCTAAAACACTGATGGTGGATTCATGTACAGCCTCTGTTGGAACTACTAATATGGATATCAGAAGCATGAGTTTGAATTTCGAGATAAATGCTTTTATTTATGACGAAAAAGAAACGACTGCACTCGAACATATATTCATGAAGGATGTGGAGAACAGTAGAGAAATAACCTGGGAGGATTACAGGAACCGAAATTCGGCAGTGAAAGTAAAAGAGAAATTTTCAAGACTTCTTGCGCCGCTTTTGTAAACAGTATTTCCAGCTTCCATAAATACTTGGATAGAGAATAGATAGTACCTTGCCATTGAGAATACACAAGTATTAACCGCATAGGCAGAAAAGTTGAAGGGTAAAGTACAAATAACAAAAGAGGAGGAAAATAAATGCCTGAAAAACATAATAAGTCCCTGCCTTCCTATTCTTCATCTTATTGGAGAGAAGCAGATACTGAAAAACGTTTCAGCCCCCTGGAAGAGGATGTTGAGGTGGATACAGCTGTCGTCGGAGGGGGTATTGCCGGGATTCTAACCACTTATTACTTATGTCTGGAAGGGAAGAAAACAGCTTTAATTGAAGGTTCATCTCTTCTGGATGGCACGACCGGTTTTACTACAGCAAAAGTTACGCCCCAGCATGATGTAATGTATGATCAGCTGATTAATAATCGTGGAGAGGAAGCTGCGGGTTTATATTACGAGGCTCAGGTCGAAGCAATGGCTGGAATCAAAGAGCTTATTCACGATCTCAATATAGATTGTGAGCACAAAGCACAGAATGCTGTTCTTCATGCAGGTACGGAAGAAGGAAAAAAACAATTGGAGAAAGAAAAAAAAGCATACGATAAATTAAAAATTGGCAGCGAATTTACATCAGATACCGAACTTCCTTTTCAGACAAAAGCATCACTTACAATGAAGAATGCTTTTCATTTTCATCCGGTGAAGTTTTTAAAACCTGTGATAAATGAAATCGAACGTCTTGGAGGATTGATCTTTGAGAACAGTACGGCTGTAAATATCTCCGGGGGAGAAACTGTACAAGTCAAACTGCGAAATGATTGCACTGTAACCTGCAAACACGCTGTAATGGCCACTCATTTCCCATTCGATGACATCCGTGGATTTTATTTTTCAAGGCTGCATCCCGAGCGTTCATATACCATTGCTGTTAAAACAAATAAAGAAGTGCCGGAGGGGATGTTTCTCGGAATAGACAATCCTGCGTTTTCCCTCCGTCATACAGAAATAAACGGTGAAAAAATAGCTTTAATCGGCGGAGAGGGACATAAGACAGGAAAAAGTTCCAATACACTGGCTCATTATCAAAATCTTGCAGATTTTACAGATAAGCATTTCGGCATCGATAAAATACTTTATCGGTGGTCTTCCCAGGACTTGAAAGCACCTGACAATGTACCGCTTATTGGCCCTGCCATTACGGGAAGGGAAAATATTCTGACGGCTTCAGGGTTCAAAAAGTGGGGGATGTCGAACGGAATGGTATCCGCCCGGCTTATTACTGATTACATTGCAGGCCGCTCCAACAGCTATGCGGAACTGTTTGATCCAAGGAGGTCTCACCTTCAAGGAGAAGATATTAAAAATCTTGCAAAAGAAATTATGGATGACGGAAAGCAGTTTGTCGCTTCCAACGTAAGAGGAAAAGAAGCTGCAATCGACAACCTCTCGATTGATGAAGGAGCAATTGTTAAAATCAACGGTAAAAAAGCAGGGGCTTACCGGGATAGTAATGGAGAACTTCATCTTGTGGATCCGACCTGCACCCATATGAAATGTGGTGTGGAGTGGAATAATGCTGAGCGGACGTGGGACTGTCCATGTCACGGTTCCCGTTTTTCTATCGATGGGGAAGTTGTTGAGGGACCGGCCTCGACACCGCTCGATAAAGTAAATAATGATAAATAAAGTGCATAAAAATCATGAAGGAGTGGTCACAGAATGAAAGTAAAACACCCTATACCTAAAACCAAAGGGTTCGACAAAACAAGAAAATTAATTAAAGAAGGATTTGAATTCATACCACACCGGAGAGAACAGCTGCAATCGGATATTTTTGAAACGAGATTGATAGGTCAGAAGGCAGTTTGTATGGCTGGGGAGGAAGCTGCTGAAATTTTTTATGATAACGAGAAATTCAAAAGGGCGGGTGCAATGCCAAAACCGTTAAAGATGGCGCTTTTCGGAGAAGGAGCTGTTCACGAGCAGGATGGGGAGCACCATAAGCAGCGAAAGCGTATGTTTCTTTCAATGATGACCCCTGAACGTATTGAGGACATGCGCAGAATAGTCATAGAGGAACTGGATAAAAAAGCAGACGAATGGGAAACGAAAGCTAAAGTAGTTCTCCATTACGATATTGAAGAAGTCCTTTCCAGGGCAGCCTCCCGATGGGCAGGAGTACCTCTCAGAGAAGAAGAAGTAAAACAGCGTACATGGGAAATGTCAGCAATGATTGCTTCCATCAGCGG
>PWLM01000080.1 GCA_003560495.1 Bacillus sp. (in: firmicutes)
GCACCGATAACACCAAGATCGTTGTCTACAGCACCAATCGTACCTGCTACATGAGTACCGTGACCGTTGGCGTCGTAAAATGGATCAGCATTCTCTGCGTCCGTAAAGACAGAGTAACCCCCGGCAAGGTTATCGACAAGATCTTCATGGGATCCGTCAATTCCGGTATCCAGCACCGCTACACTGACACCCTCGCCTGTAAATCCTTCCTGCTGTGTTTCTATACTCTGGATCTGCGGTATTCCGTAAGGAACCGTCTGACCGTAGGCTTCCACTTCAGCATTTTTGTCGAGTGCTTCCACATGCGGATGATTGGCAAGGCCCTGTGCCTGACCTTCCGTCAGTTCCGCCAGATATACAGGCAGATGATTGTATTCATGAAGAATTTCTTCCTCTTCTACCCCGAAAGCCTGAAGCAGTCCTTTTTCTGCGCTGCCTGCAAACTGAATCAAATACTCCTCTGAGTCTGAGCTGGTTCCGCTGCCGGGAGCAGCACCTGCTGTAAATGGGACGGCAAATAAGGAAGCGGCGAGAATACCTGCAGATAATTTCTTCAAAATAACATCTCCTTTATGTATGTTTTTTTAAGGTGTTTACCATTCGTAGGGAAGATCATGCTGAGGTTCAACATTGTCAGAAACATCAGCGGAAACAGGCGTTCCGAAACTGATGATTGAAGATAGAGCAATAAAAACAATGAATAATTTTTTCATGGTGCACCTCCTTTTCGTAGTATAATTTTCCTAAGTCGTAACTGTGCAGGTGATTATTTTGAATAAACAGCAGCTTGGAAAAGAAATAGCAGCGCTTCGAAAAAGAAAAAAGCTTTCCCAGGGACAGCTTGCCGAAGGAATATGCTCGCAGTCGGCAGTATCTCAGATTGAAAAAGGACTCATCTATCCTAAAATTGATACTTTATATTATCTTGCGGCAAAGCTCGATACTTCATTCAGCCATTTCGTAAATCTTCTTTTGGAAGAAAATCATTCCTGGGAAGAAGAAATTCAGTACATCGAATATTTAATTGCTGAGCAGAAACATAAAGAGATTTGTTTATACGTACAGAAACTGCGTGAAAAAAACAAACAGCTTGAAGATTGGATAAGCAGCTTTACTTCCTGGGCTTTCAGTCTCGGCAGGTATTATTGTGGCGATATTTCACTAGAAAGAACAATTCAGGATCTAAAACAGTTGTACCGAACGTCTGATTCAATTGTTCTCAAAAGCGGGAGCCTCCATGTGCGAATATTGAATTCGATTGCTTTTCTCTGTGCCTTGAACAAAGATTACTCTCAAAGCCTGTATTATTACGACAAAATCCTTGAGGAAGGTGGGGGTGCGGGAGAGAAAAACAGTGGACCTGACCGCACTATTCACCAGATCCGCGTCATGTATAATAAAGCAAAAACACTTTACGACATGAAAGAAACTGTAAAATCACTACATGTAATTGAAGATGGGATACGTCTTTCTCTGCAGAATGAAAATATGGCGCTTCTCGGCCAGCTTTACTATTATAAGGGCCAGTGTTTTGAACATCTTCAGAAAGACCGGGTAGAAACAGCCGAATGCTATGAAAAAGCACTGTTTCTTTTCGAATTACTTAATAAAAAACTGTACAGCCGGCTCGTGTGGGAACATAAAAGCCATTACATTACTTAAATAATGAAATATTCTTAATATTGTAAGTATTATCGTAAGAGCTGGGTCAGTAAAATACAATAGCTGAAGGAAAGGAAAATATAAGCACACTTATATTTTCTCCAGCCTGTTGATAAAGTGTTTTTAATGTTTGGCTCTGCTAAAGCTCCCTGCTGTCGTCTTATGGAACGCTTTCCGGGAGGACAGCTTCAGCAGGGAAAGAAGCTTTCTGCTAAGAAAAACCACTTTATTTAAGTCTTTTTCTTCGATGAAGAGATGACTTTTCCTCTGTAACGTCCGGTGGGGATGTGGATGCAGCTGCGTGGGAAGACCCTTTTTCAAGCAGCCAGGCATTAAAAACTTCTGAAAACCATCCTCACAGCAGGACCGGTAAGAGAAGGAGCTTATGCAATGACTGGAATAACTATTCTGGAACGATAACTTAATCAACAAGCTGAAAGGAATGGTCCTGAAAGATGGAGGCAGAGCTGCATGTAGAAAAGCCCTGCCGGAGTAAATTCTCCGACAGGGCTTTTAAGCTGTGGAACCCTGTTGAATCAGCTTTTTTTGCAGAAAAGATCCCTCAGCTGATATTTAAAATGGATTCGTACCCCAGAGTGCAGCTGTTTTTACAAATGTCCGCTGCTCCAATTTCAGCTGGGAAGTCATAAATTCGGCCAGATCCTCCGGCTGTGTAAATTTATCCGGCCGTCGTTCCATTCCGTCTCTCGTCATTTCCGTTTCCACAAGACTTGGTGTCAGCACGCTGACGCGGATATTATGCTGCCTTACTTCCTGCATGAGGGATTCACTCATTCCAATTACCGCAAATTTAGATGCGCTGTAGGCGCTGGATCCTTTTGTACCTTTTAAGCCGGACATGGAAGAAATATTAATAATATCTCCTTTGTTTTTCTCAATCATGCCGGGAAGTGCAGCCTGGGTAATATGAACAATCCCCATAACATTCGTCTGAAAAACGCGCTGCCATTCTTCGGCAGGAATATCCATAAAATCGCCCCGGGTTCCGACTCCTGCGTTATTGATAACGATGTCGAACGTGCCGAGCTCTTCTTCCAGTGATTTCACGGCAGAAGAGGCTTCTTCCTCGGAAGAGACATCTGCAGCGACTGCAGCGAAAACAGCCTTCTTCTCTTCCAGCTCCTTTTTGATGCCTTCCAGACTTTTTTCGGAAGTGGCAGTAAGACCGAGATGTACTCCCTCGGCGGCCAGTGCAAGCGCAGTTGCCCGGCCGATTCCACGGCTGGCACCGGTTATAAGTGCTTTCTTCCCTGATAGATTCTGCATATTTTTCACCCTTTCTAATGTCTTTCTTCTTCTCCTATCTATTAACGTAATAAGCCAATTAAAAACTTCTTTTAACAAACATTCACTTCTCTATTACATTTCTCAGAAAGAGCGGGAATGCTTACCGATCCAAACCAGCACGTTCGTCTCTGAAAGCATCCCTCTGCAGCGGCCTTCTTATAATATTCTTTATTTTGGTTATTGAAAAACACCGCAGTCTGCAAAGAAATCTGGAAAGTTAACAAAGGAGGAATGTAGCAGTTTATACTTAATCAGCACAAATAAAACCCCCACCCCTATGTTTAAATTCTTTTAAAGTAGGCAAAAGAAAGAATAGAAATAAAATAAAAGGAGAGATGATTCATGTATTTAAAGTACTTTTACGATAAGCAGCTGGCCCAGGCTTCCTATATGGTAGGCTGTCAAAAAACAGGGGAGGCTGCTGTTATCGATCCGTCGCGGCAGGTACAGGAATATTTGGACATCGCAGAGGAACAGGGTTTCAGGATAACGTCTGCTCTGGAAACGCATATTCATGCAGACTATGTTTCAGGAAGCCGTGAGCTTCAGGACCGGACCGGAGCGGTTGTTTATCATTCGGCTGAAGGAGCTGAAAACGGAGGGTATGAGTTTCCTTCCGACGTGAAAACGAAGGGGGTAAAAGAAGGGGACCGGATCGAAGTCGGCAATACGTGGATGGATGTACTCCACACCCCGGGTCATACGCCGGAGCATATTGCCTTCCAGCTTACCGACGGAGCGAATCCGGATAAGCCGATCGGCATCTTTACTGGGGACTTTGTGTTTGTTGGAGATGTCGGACGCCCGGATCTTCTTGAAAAATCGGCAGGCGTAAAAGATTCTGCTGAAACGGGAGCAAAGCAGATGTTTGCTTCACTTGAGAAGTTTAAGCAGAAAGACGACTATCTCCAGATCTGGCCGGGACATGGTGCAGGCAGCTCATGCGGTAAAGCGCTCGGGGCGGTCCCTACTTCAACTGTCGGCTATGAGAAAATGTTCAATCCGGCACTGCAGTACGACAAAGAAAAAGACTTTGTCGAATTCCTTCTGGACGGTCAGCCGGAACCGCCTTCCTACTTCGGAAACATGAAGGAAATTAATAAAGGAAAAGTCCCTCTTTTATCTACGCTTGATACGCCGGTGCGCTATTCCTTGAAGCCGGAACAGATAGAGGATCTTGCTTCCCGGAAAAAGACGATGGTGATAGATACGAGAACGCCTGCTGTCTACGCCGGTGGAAGTGTGGAAGGAACACTGAATATCGCTTTAAGCGGCCCGTTCCTTGAATGGATGGGGTGGCTCGCAGATTACGAAGCAGAGCTTTATTTTATAGCTGATGAAGCAGATCACGAAGAAATATTTGAAAATGTAACCCGGATCGGTCTGGACAATGTAAAAGGATTTATTACACCGGATGTGCTGAAAGGAAGCTCCAGGCTGCGTAAATACGAAAATGTTTCTGCAGATGAACTGGCCAGCGAAGACGATATTCAAATTGCTGATGTGCGTTTTGATGATGAATGGAACGAAAAGCATATTCCGGGAGCCGCTCACATTAAATTGAATGAGCTGGCCGAACGGGCAGGAGACGAACTGAAAAAAGATAAGCCTGTAGCGGTGCACTGTGAAACAGGGGTGCGGTCCGCTATTGGAGCAAGCATTCTTCTGAACGAAGGGTTTGAAGTGAAAAAACTGCAGTACGGCTTTCAGGAATGGAAGCAGGAAAAGAAAAAAGTAACGTCCTAAAATGAATAAACAGTTTTAAAACAATTGCGTGGAAGAATTTTTATTCTGAAATTCGCAAAAGCTTGGAAAGATTCACGAGAGCAGGGAGCTCCCCGATAGAAACGGGGAGCTCCCTGCTGTTTATAAAGTGTTTTTTATACATGCGTAGACATTTCCCTGCTCTCGCCTCCGCAGGACGCTTTTCGGGCGGGCCTGCTGCAGCTCCAGTAGGAAAATAAAAAGAAGTTTCTTCTTCTAAAAAACGTGTTGATTCCGTCCTTTCTTTCATCAAGGAGATGCTTTTTCCTCCGAAACGTCCGGCGGGGACGCCGGTGGGAGAAAGCGAAGTCGGAAGATCCTTTTCAAAGCCGGGAGGCAAACAGCTGACGACGAGCCCCACGGCAAGGCTGAGCGCAGGAGAAATCTATACGCTCAGAAGAATAATTATTCTGAAATCAAGACTTAATCAACACACTGGAGCTCCCTGCTTTTTTAGTGTTAAAATTGATGGAGGAGCTGCCTAATGAATTAATCTATCGGTTTTTTGTCAGGAAACTCCATGAAAACAGTAATATAACCAATGCAATGACTGCTTCTACTGAGAATTCGATGAAGGCACTCACAGGAGTGGATGTTTCGAATGAAAACACTTCTCTCATAAAGTTTCCAAAGCCATGGTAGAGCACGGCGACGACGCCCACCTTACCTGCCAGGTTATAAAGCCAGCCCAATATAATAGAGCCGGCAATGAGTGCTGCGTGAAACGTCCAAAATCCTGTTGTGTGAAACCCGATTATGGATTGATAAGTACCTTCTATAAAGAAAAGCGGCAGGTGCCAGAGCGCCCAGAAAACGGAGATCACTAAACTGCTGTATAATATCGACATTCTTCGCTGCATTGCGGGCTGGGCATATCCCCTCCATCCCGGCTCCTCGACCGCCCCAGCCAGAAAACCTATTATTAGAAATGCCCCAGGGGCACTGAAAGCAGCCAGTTCAGCGGGATTTTCTCCAGTTACCATAGAGGCAATGAGCAGTGGCGATCCTGTAAGAATAAGTATAAGAACAAGTAAATATACCCCCGTTCTTCCACAAACCGGGCGCATATCGAAGTTATTTTTAATGAAATCTTTCACATTTCCATCCCAAAATCCCAGTTTTACAAAAAGCAGCGAGATAATTAATGGTCCGAGAAATCCTAGAGCTGTGAGTATCACGTTAGGAAATTGCAGCCAGTTTTGTTCTGAAAAAGCGGCTGCAAACCAAAAAAACCATGTCCAAAACAATGTTAGGAACAAAAATAAGAATGGCTTTTCCTTCTGTTTCATCATCAGCCCTCCACTTTATTTCTGCACTAATTAGTTCCGTTCATTTTCTTTCCAGATATCCAAACATCAACAGCTAATTTTAACATAGCTTAGAGAAACGATGATAGAAAAGAATGGATTAGTAAGAACCTAAAGAAAAAGCTTGTCTCTCTTGAAACCTCCGTGGAAGATGCAGCGTATATAATGTATACTGAGTAGGGAAATCTGAAATTGGAGGCAGAAGAATGGGCAAAAGACTTATGCTGTTTGTACTGACAAACATACTTGTAATAACTACTATTATTATCGTCTGGTCGATAATAACGCACTTTACAGACATCGGACAGGGAGGATTTGATACCGGGGAAGGAGCGCTCGGTATTGATTTGGTCGCTCTCGGCGTGTTCAGTCTGATCGTCGGTTTTGCCGGTTCCTTTATATCACTGGCTATGTCACGATGGATAGCCAAAAAAATGATGAAGGTCAAAGTACTGGATCCATCGGAAAATCTTTCTGCCCATGAGCAGCGGATTGTAGATAAGGTGCATCGTCTTTCCCGTGCAGCCGGGCTTATGCATATGCCGGAAGTAGGGATTTATCAATCACGGGAAGTGAATGCATTTGCGACCGGTCCATCAAAGAAACGTTCGCTTGTAGCTGTTTCCCAGGGGCTGCTAAACAGTATGGATGATGACGCGGTAGAGGGAGTTATCGCGCATGAAATCGCGCACGTAGCAAATGGAGATATGGTCACTATGACCCTGCTCCAAGGAATAGTTAACACCTTTGTTGTGTTTTTCTCCCGGATTGCAGCGATTATTGTCTCTCGTCTCGTGCGTCCCGAGATGCAGTACGTTGTACGTTTTGGAGCAATTATTATTTTCCAGATTCTTTTCTCGATTCTCGGAAGTATCGTAGTCATGGCCTTTTCCCGCTATCGGGAGTTCCATGCGGACCGCGGCGGAGCCGACTTGGCCGGGAAAGACAAAATGGCTCATGCTCTCCGTTCCCTGAAAGCTCACGTGGAAAATGCGAATGTGAAAGATGGGCGGGATGATTCAGCGGTCCAGACGATGAAAATTAACGGAAAAAGCGGCATGGCGAAACTGTTTTCTTCTCATCCGGACCTTGATGAACGTATTGCCCGGCTGGAAGAAAGATAATACAGCATGTAAGTAAAAAAGGCTGACCCGTAAGTCTATTCGATAGACGTGGGTCAGCCTTTTTGTTATGCGAAAAGTATATCATCCGCGGCGCATTGTGGGCGGGATTTCCTCCGGATCAACAACTACTTCAATTACGTAAGGGTGAGAAAGAGGGAATGCGCCGGTCAGGGCCTGCTCCAGTTCCTCAGCTGAACGTACAGTTACAGCATCCGCTCCGAGAGAAGAAGCAAATTCTTTTACTTTGAGCGGGGAGGAGTACCGGGTGCCGATCGAGCGGCCGAGATGAACTTTCATCCCTTTGTCGACCATATCCAGCGCCTGGTTATTCAATACGATGAAAAGAACTCCGGCACCAGATTCAACAGCTGTGCCAATTTCAGCGCCGTGCATAAATAGACAGCCATCCCCTGTCAGACAGGCAACGTTTTGGTCAGGTGCGGCCGTTTTAGCACCAACAGCATATCCTATACCGTGACCCATCGCCCCGAAAACGTCGTCGAAATAAAATCCACCGTGTTTCTTAATTTCGTAATGTTTAACTGCATAAAAAGTGTGGCTTCCATCGTCCCCAAATAATGTTGTATCTTCCGGCAGCATATAGTTGATTGTTTTAACCGCATCCACCGAAGAAAGCCATTTTCCCGTGGGAGATTCAGGAGCATCCGCAGAAGCAGCTTCTTCTCCTGAAAAGACAGGCTGGTGCCGGTCGGCATCTTCCAGGTATTCAGTTTTTTGCAGGAGATAGGAAAGGTTGGCTTTCAAATCGCCTATTACCGGAAGAGTAGGGACGGAAATAGCTCTGCCGACAAAGGAAGCGTTTAAATCAAAATGGATCACCTGCTCCGGATAGTCTTCTTTTTTCCATCCCGGAATGCTCATGTCACTCAGCGAGGAACCGCAGACGATCAGTGTATCCACTCCGTTTTCCACATAGTCATGAGCCGCATCTGTTCCTCCGAGTCCAAAAGCTCCGAGGGAGAGAGGATGACGGGATAAGAAGGTTCCTTTTCCTCCCGGTGTCGTAATGACGGGGATCTGGAATCTTTCAGCAAACTGTTCTACTTCTTTGTAAGCTCTGGCGGAATGGATCCCTTTTCCGAGAAGAAGCAGGGGACGTTCAGCGCGCTGGATCTGTCCGGAAGCTTCATCCAGACGGCTCGAGAGCAGAGGCTCCTCTTCCGGAAGAGGAAACGCAAACGGCTCTGTCTGATCAACAAGAACGTCGGCCGGAATCGAAAGATGGACCGGGCCTTTAACCCCCCGAAACGCTTCTTCCACAGCGTGTCTGAAAATCGGTTCTGCGAGATCGGGGCGTTCGATACGGGCACTGTATTTCGTAACAGAAGCAAACATATCTGTAACGTCCGTTCCGAAAGAAGAGGAGTCCTGGCTCAGTGGCTGGCCTGCAGCTTTTACAGCCGGATGGCCGGTGAAAATAAGCATAGGGATGTTGGAAGCTTTCGCCTGGGCTGCGGCTGTGAGAAGATTTGTAGCTCCAGGTCCCGACGTCCCAATTGCTACTCCGATTTTTTTCGACATTAATGAATAGCCGGCAGCTTCGTAACCTGCTGCGCCTTCATGCTTGCTCAGAACAAAGGAAATTCCTTCGTTATCCGCAGCGAGAATAAGTGGCACTACGGCTTTACCGGGAATACCGAACGCATGGGTCACCCCCCATTCTTTAAGCTGTTTCGCTAATATAGCTGCTACTGTCTGCATAACTGAACCATCCTTTACATGTTTTTGGCTGTTTTGAAAAAGGAAGCTGTTCCGGCAGTGATCGTCTTTTTCGAGAAGTCGATGTGCCGCTGGGCGTCTTACTCAGCTCTTCCATTGAGAAATGAGAAACAAAAATTCCGGGGAGGAGCCGTTTTTAACTGTCCAGCAGGAAAAGGCTTACCGCCGGGATTCACAACAAAAAACAATTACAGAGTTATTTTTTTTCAAACACAGATCGTATCAAATCATAGTAGCCGCAGCGGAGGGCATCACCTGACATCGGCTTCATAAAGTAGTAGCCCTGGATAGTATGACAGCCAAGCCTCATCAGTTCATCCAGCTGTTCCCGGGTCTCCACACCTTCGCCAATTACTCCAAGTCCAAGGTTATCCGCTAAAACAATCATCGTATTAATAAGTTCGGCATCGTTTTTATCACCGCTTAAATCATTGATAAAAGATTTATCGATTTTTAGTGCATCAATATCAAATCTCTTCAAGTAATAAAGGGAGCTGTAGCCTGTTCCGAAATCATCGATACTAATCCGGATACCCAGTTTTTTCAGTTCGTGAAGAGCTTTTTCAGCGTAGTTAAAGTCCATGGTCATCGATTCTGTAATTTCGAATTCCAAAAACTCAGGCGGCATCCCGGTTTTCTGCAGAGTAGCTGCTACGGAGTCAGTGAAATTTTGATTCAGAAACTGCTGGGCCGATAAATTAACGCTGATTTTAATAGGTGGAAGTCCCGCCTCTCTCCAAAGATGGTGCTGTTGGCAAGCCTGATGAATAATCCAGTCTCCTATGGGAACAATGAGTCCCGTTTTTTCGGCGAGCGGAATAAATGTTCCCGGGGACAGCCTGCCTTTTTCCGGGTGGTTCCACCTTACGAGCGCTTCCACTCCAATAATAGCCCCGGTGTTTGCGTTAATCTGGCCCTGGTATTCAAGTTCCATTTCACCATTTTCCAGTGCCTGGCGAAGATCGTTTTCCAGCAGCAGTTCTTCTCCGGCATTTACATACATTTCCGGAGAAAACAGCATGTAATCATTTTTTCCGTAGTTTTTTGCTTTATACATCGCGGCATCTACATGAACCATGTAATCTTCGAGGTTCGGCAGCGTATCTTCATACAGAGCTGCTCCGATGCTCGCCGTTGTAAAAAAGCTCCGTTCGTCTATTATAAAAGGTGCTTTAAATTGGTTAAGCAGCATTTCGGCTGTTTCTCTTACTTCCTCTTCATGGTTTATGTCCGGCATCAGTACCATGAATTCGTCTCCGCTGATCCTCGCAAGAATGCCTTTTTCGGTACAGCATGTAGACAGGCGTCTGGCAACAGACTGCAGAATTTTATCACCGTTGCTGTGTCCGAAAGTATCGTTAATATTTTTAAATCCATCCAGGTCAATCAACAGCAGTGCCGCTTTCCGGTGCTGATCCTGAAGCAGATTTTTCAGCTCTCTCTGGAAAAAACGCCTGTTTGGCAGACCGGTAAGTTCGTCATGATAAGCAAGATAATTGTATTGTTCCTGAAGCCGGTATCTTTCCGTTATATCCCGAAATTGGGCAAATGCACCGACCAGTGAACCTTTTTGAGGGTCATAAATCGGCTGGGCATCAAAAAGACATATAATCTCCTCATCATTATTGTTACTGAATTTCATTTCTACATCTTTAAAATTCTGCTGAGTATGGAGCACCTGATGAAAGTAACTGCCGGTAATTGGGGATTTAAAAATATCCCGGCCAATAATTTCCTCACTTTTGAAACCGGATATTTTTTCAGCAAAAGAATTGAAATCAGTAACTGTTCCTTATGCGTCCGTAACAATAATCGCATTCTGGGTCCGTTTCAGCATAATTTGATTCAAAATGTCCAGTTTTCGATTCTGTTTTCTGAGAAGAAGCTCCCGTTCAATGGAATCGACGACGTTGGAAAGCATGTTCAGAAACAAGCTGTTTTCCAGCTCTAAAGATGTCATAATAGAGATACTTCCCAGCAGGTTATCCAGGTCCGTGTAGTGGAATGGGGCACTGTAGCAGGCGGTTCCGTGAAGGAATTCAAAAAAGTGATCATCCCCTATAAGATTCACGGGATGGCGCTGCTGGAGAGCTAGAGAAATCACGTTCGTTCCAAGGTCTTCCTGTGTAAAACGGACGCCGGCCTCAATTCCGAGCTTCTGGATCATGTCTTTAATTGTTTCGTCCCCGACAATATCCAGGATATAGCCTTTTTCGTCTGAAATGACAATGAGTATGGGCGTTCCTGCAAGAGACTGAAGGACTTTATCAGAGAAAAAACTGACAACCTCAAGTATTTCGTAGTACTCATTTCTTTTGGCAAGCAGTTCCGCCTCTGTCATACGCTGACTCGGCACTCTTACTTCCGCAGGATCCATACCGGCATTGCTGCATTGTCGTCTGGAAGCTTTCACAAAATCTGGCATGCCTTTTCCTGTCATTCGTCGTCACCTTCCTTTCATTAACATTATAACTGTTCTACAGGGAGAACGTAAGTAATTTCCAGTGGACTTATGTAAAAATTTGATTAAATTTCTCGAGAGGGGCGATGTAAATGTTCTGGATTTTTATGATAGTCACCGTCACGTTCGTTTTTATTTTGACAGCTGCAGTTTTAGACAAAAATGGTGGGAAAAAATCTCCTGCCCATAAAAAAGCCGCTTCAAAAAAAGAAGTAAAAGGAAGGACGGGCACATACGATGTCAAACTTTTTGAAGTGCCGAGCCCCTATGACGATGAATGTTTCCGGGTCGAATTTTACCAGAAAAGCCGTCTTGTTCATAAAAATATAGATTATCTTCCGGAAGGAACTCCCTACACGGAGGCCATTAAACATTTCACGAAAAAATTGGATGAAACGATTGAAAACGAGCAGGGAAGAGCCGCTTCCAGAAAATTTGATCTCGAAACATGGGACGGTGACGTTTACGAGGATGACGCGGTAGATCTTCCGAAAAAAACATAGTTTTCAGCTGAAGGAGGTCATATCGTTGTTCACGATACGAAAGATGAAGCCTGCAGACTGGTTAGAAGCGGCAGCTGTATATTCGGAAGGCATCGAAACCGGACTGGCAACATTTGAAGAGGAAGTCCCTTCCTGGGAGGAGTGGGACCGGAATCATCTGCAGAGCTGCCGGCTCGTGATTGAAAAAGAAAATATAATGGCCGGATGGGCAGCGCTCACTCCGGTTTCTCCAAGATCAGCCTATCGTGGTGCGGCAGAGGTGAGCATTTATATAAGCAGCCGCTTCCGGGGACTGGGAGCAGGAGAAAAGCTGCTTACCCGTTTGATTATTAAAAGTGAAGAAGTAGGGCTCTGGACACTGCAGTCCGTCGTCTTCCATGAAAACAAAAGCAGCATTCGACTGCATGAAAAAACAGGATTCCGGACGGTGGGCTACAGGGAGAAGATTGCCTGCTGCCGTGGTGTGTGGCAGGATACCCTATTAATGGAAAAAAGGTCGGATTTGATTTAAAGTAAATTACATCTGAAGCATCGGCGTTTCCACGGAACTGTTAATGTGAATGGTAATCTGGAAGAAAGAAAGGAGCGGAACTGATGTATAAAGTAATCATGTATGACGTTTACGGCACATTATTTGATCCTTCTTCTGCCGGCAAAGCAGTGCGGGAGGCTTTTCCGGAAAAAGAAGCAGAGGTTGCCTCCCTATGGCGCAGGAAGCAGCTGGACTACGCTTTCCTCTGCCAGATGACAGGGACATACCGCCCTTTTTCTCTTCTGACAAAAGAAGCATTTATACACGCGCTGGAAGCGTACGGTATAGAACCGGATGACCGGCTGCTCGCCGGAGCAGTAGAAGCTTACAAAACTCTGGGCATATACGATGAAACAGAAGAAGTTCTTTCCCGGCAGAAAGGAGTCGTTCATGCAGTAGTCTCCAACGGATCCAGAGATATGCTTGAACCGCTGATCCATAATTCTGGAGCCGCTCCATTTATCGACGAAATTCTCAGTATGGACGAGGTGAAGCAGTATAAACCTTCGCCGGCTGCCTATCAATATGCACTGCGGTATTTCGGAGTAAAGCGAAAGGAAGTTCTTTTTGTTTCTTCCAATACGTGGGATGTTATTGGAGCGGGGACCTTCGGATTTGATACGCTGTGGCTTAATCGAAGCGGCAGCATATTCGAAACCGGACACCACCATCCGGACTACACAGGAAAAAGCCTGCATGACCTCGAAAACATTTTGCATGCCAGCCAGATGAAGAATAGTGACAGTTGAAGAGAAAGCCAGGATCAAAAAGACAAGTGCTCAACTTAGAAGTCTGCGAATTTACAACAGGCGGAAACTCCCTTATTCTTAAAGTAATTAAGAAAAAAGGGAGTTTTTTTGCTATGGGACTTTTCAGTCGGGGAGATAACAAGAAGAAACATATAGAACAGGCAGAGGAATTTCTTTTTGAAGGGGAGGAACTGATCAGCACGTACGGCCTGATGGTCGATTTCGTTGCTTTCACGTCGCACCGGATGCTCTTTGTCGACCGGTCGTTCATGACAAAATCCAAGTCCGTAGTAGTGACGATCCCCTATCAGAAAATCGAAGAAATTGCGATTGAAAAAACCGGCTTTTTCTCGTTTGCCAACACGATTGAAGTTGCAACGAAAACGGAAACGCATGCTCTCCAGTTTTTGAAGGACACTGACATTATGGAAGTTTACCGGGAGCTGTCGAGAAGGATTTGCTAATAAAAATTAAATAGGAAAAAGGGGGGCGGCGGATATGCGCAGAGTAGAAGTGACCGATTACGATCCGCGCTGGCCATTGTTGTTTGAGCAGGAAGCAGAGCTGCTGCGGGGAATACTCGGGGAAAATCTCCGGGATATTCATCATATAGGCAGCACGGCGGTCCCCGGTTTTACGGCTAAACCTATTATCGATATTATGCCGGTAGTTGAAAACTTGTCAGAGGCAGACAGTCTGGAAGAGGAATTCCGCAGAAATGGCTACTATGCGCACGGAGAGTCCGGTATCCCGGATAGACTTTTTTACACGAAAAATGTAAAAGGAGTCCGGAAGTTTCATCTGCACATTGTAGAAACAGGCAGCCCTCACATCATTCGTCACCTTGCTGTAAGAGACTATTTGAGAGAGCACCCGGGGGCACGGAGAGAGTATAAAGGTTTGAAGCAGTCGCTCGCCTGGGAATATCCTTATAATATAAAGGCTTATATTGAAGGAAAACACGAATATGTCACCGGCCTGGAGTGCCGGGCACTGCGCTGGTATAGAAAAAGACAATCGTGAAAACTCAGGAAGGAAGTGTTTGAATGAAGGTGCTTGTAGTAGGAGCAAACGGACAGATCGGGATTCAGCTTGTTGAAAAACTTCACAGCGGCCAGAAACACGAAGTGCGTGCCATGGTGCGCAAAGAGGAACAAGCTGAAAAATTCCAGAGAGACGGAGTGGAAACCGTCCTGGGAGATCTCGAAGGAAGCGTAGAAGACATTGCCGCAGCTGCAGAAGGATGCGACGCCGTCGTCTTTACAGCCGGTTCCGGTCCGAACACGGGTATGGATAAAACAATTCTTGTAGATCTGGATGGAGCAGTAAAAACAGTGGAAGCAGCGGAGAAGGCAGGTGTCAGCCGTTATATCCAGGTAAGCGCCATTCAGGCAAACAACCGGGAAAACTGGAGCGAAAAAATCCGGCCGTATTTTGCAGCAAAGCATTATGCTGACCGGGAGCTTATCCGGAGCAGCCTGAACTATACGATTGTCCGGCCGGGAGGTCTTTTAAACGAGCCCGGCACCGGTAAGGTGAAAGCGGCAGAGAACCTTGAGCGAGCTTCAATCCCGCGCGAGGACGTAGCAGCCGTAATCGCAGCGGCACTGGACGAAGAAAAGACGTATAAAAAGAGTTTTGATCTTGTTTCCGGAGATCTATCACCGGAAGAAGCACTCCGTGAACTCTAATAAAGCAAGAACATTGAAAAAAGCTGTCCAGATCTGGACAGCTTTTTTTGCTGCTTTTGAGGCAGCGGCGGCTTTTAATCATTATAAAAGTCGTTTTAATCAGTATAAAAAATTTTTAGTCGTTACAGCCGGTTCTTTTGTCATTACAAGGGTTATTAATCAGTATAAATAATATTTAATCATTATAAGCCTCTATGCGGAGTCGATTAATCATTATAAGACTGCTATTAATCACCAGACCCGCCGGAAACTGTGTAAAAAAGCAAAGCGTTCCCCCCGCTTCAAGAGCGGCCTTTTGTCCTGTCCCGTCTGACTTGGGTGCAGCGTACGAAAAATGCTGCTATCTGTAACTGGAACCTTTACGGGAAATGACCCAGCTGAAAACAATGGTGACAAACGGAGATAACAGCAGAAAGAAAGCAAAAGGAAGATACTGAATAACAGGAACTCCGACAATCGCACTGCATAAAATAGCGAGCAGGCTCCAGGGGACCAATCCTGCAAAAACGACGGTCGAATCAGCCAGTGTACGCGCGAGAACCCGCTTATGGAAATGATTTTCCCAGTGCGGCAGAAGCGCCCGGCCGGTCAGAAGAATCGGAAATGACTGATTGGGAGACAAAAGGGAAACGCCGGCGGCGGCAGTAACCGTTTGTGCGGTGTTTTTAGTCAAAGATACAGTATCCGTGAATATTTTTTCGAGGAACGGCTGGAGCATCGCGGTGTCCTCGATAATCTGACAGAAAGCTCCAACGATGAGTATGAAGACGACAAAAGGCAGCATATCCAGCAGGCCGTTTAACTAAGCTGTACCGGAAATTGCTCCTGAAATCCACTCAGCTGGGGAGGTACCCCGGAAAAGCAGAACGAGACCTCCTGCGGCAATTGCGGACAAAAAGCAGACTTTCATATCTTTACCGAGCAGAATAAGTATCAGCAGGAGCAGCGGCGGTACGAACGATACAACACGGCTCCATGCAAGCGGTTCGGTTTCCGGAGGAGAGCCGGTGCTCGTTAAGACGGTATCCATGCCAAAAAACAGTCCTGCTGTCAGAAGTGCTGTGGCCGCCATTGTAGGTAAAATCGCCCTGAAGTGCCGGCTGACGCTTAATTCCGTTGAAAATGCGAGCAGTTGAAAGGAGCTGGAAAGAGGAGACGTCCGATCGCCGACGAACGCCCCAGAGACAAGTGCTCCGGCGATGACTGCCTGCGGCAGATTCAGTGCGAGACCTGCGCTCATTAAAGGAATGCCAACGATACTGAGACTTCCGACGGCGGATCCAACAGTAAGAGACATGAAAACAGTAATAAGAAAAGCAATCGTAAGAAAGTAATCCGGTGAAATAAAATGAAGAAATAATGTATTCAGATCTTCAATGGTGCCGGCAAGAGACCAGGTCGGCAGAATCAGACCTATGAATACGAGCAGCCAGGCTACATTCCGGTTCCGGTACAGTCCTTTTTTGACAGAATCGGTAAGAGCGCCGGCCGGGACTTGTTTTTGATATGCAAAATATATAAGAATGAAAAAACCGGGAATCATGGCGGCAGCAAGCGGAAAGTTGAAAAATACCGCTGCCATCAGTGGAAGCAGGGTCAACGTAAAGACGATAATAATTTCGTACAGGTAAAAAGAACGTTTCATAGCAATCACTCCGCAGATATTGTAGCACAGTTAGTCCCCGGAGGAGGAAAACAGTGCGGCAGATATGTAAAAGGACAGGTCATCTTAAATCTGTTTTAATTTCAGAGCAGTCCAAAAAAAATAAGCCGCATGGTGCAGGCTTATCCGTATTTTTTCTGATGTTCTTTTTTTCTTTTTAAATAGTCTTCATCTTCCCGGATTTCGATCCATTTTTCTTCAAAGATCGAAGCGGATTCTGCTTTTTCGTCGTCGATCCGGCGTTCATTAATGTTTCCATCACTGTCGTATTTTTTGCCGCCCTTATAGTTGGCATAACGGCGGGAGCGCGTATAGCCCATTTGAATAAATTTCCGGGCCATATCCATTCCGACAAAATCGTCATTTTTCCTGTACTCTTCAAACATCTCATAGATTTTTTCAGAGGATTCTTTTGCTATCTCCGGTGTCTTGAAGCGCCAGTGAGGAAGAATCTCACTTTTATATGGTTCTACGAGCAGAACTCCCTGCTCCCCCCGGCCGACTCTGTACTTTTCCGGTTCTTTCCGGAAGTCTGTATTTTTAAAATCTTCCTCATAGTTAAAAGCCAGTGCAGCCACTTCCTTTCCGTTGATATTCGTTAGTATAGGCAGTCTGAAGACCATCACAGCGAAAACAGATCCCACTGCAGGAAACAGTTTTTTTAACTGCTGCGCCTGGTTTTACCGCAGCAGGCAGAGTTTGTATTGTCTTATACCCGTTCATTCGAAGCGCTCAAACTGGGAGGCGGGTGGAGTATGGAACAAATACGTGACATAATACACCGTAAAGGACGAAAGATAAAGGAGATTTGAACATGCAGTCCAAAAAAGAAAAGCGGACGGCTCTAATGCAGAAGCTGTCACCAATTTTCCGGTGTCCGAAGTGCGGAGAGGAGCTTTGGGTGGATGAAGGCAGCCGTCTCAAGTGCATGCGGAGCCACAGCTTTGACCTTGCCAGACAGGGGCACGTACATTTAACAAAAAAACCAGCAGCTTCGAACTACAGCAGTGAACTTTTTGCTGCACGGCGAGAAGTGATTGAGGGAGGACTTTACGAAAAAATGCATGAGGCACTGGGGGAACTGCTGAACGGGGAGGGGGAAACAATACTCGATGCAGGCAGCGGGGAAGGATCCCACCTGATGGCTTTGAAAAAAAAGAAAGACTTCACCGGTCTAGGGGCGGATCTGGCGAAATCAGGTATTGAAATGGCTGCAAAAGGAGAGGATGAATTACTATGGATAGTAGCAGATCTTGCTGAAGCGCCTTTTTTGGACAGCAGCTTTGACACTGTGCTGAACATTTTTTCTCCGGCCAACTACGAGGAATTCCACCGTATTACAAAAAACGGAGGAGCAGTTCTTAAAGTGGTCCCCGACAGCAGGTATCTGCAGGAGCTGAGGGAACTAGCCGGCGAATCAGCCTATTCCAACGAAGAAGTGGTTGAAGGTTTTTACCGTCAGTTCCCGGAAGCAGAAAGCATTAAAGTGAGTTTTACAGCACCTGTTCCTGAAAACCTGCGCCTGCCTCTTCTGAAAATGACTCCTCTCACCTGGAAGCATACAGATGACAAGGAATTTCAGGAAAAAGCCCGGAGCATAAAAGAAATCACAATCGATGTGCTCATTTTAAAAGGAAGAGTACAAAAGCATCACCGCTCTCAGTCCGGGGCGGATCCTTCATAAACTGCAGCCGGTGTAAAAAAACGACCATAAAAAAGCGGCTCCCCGGAAAAGCGGGTGCCGCTTTTTACTGCTTTATTTTTTCAGAAGTTCATCGATATCTTTTCGGATGCTGTCCGGAGAAGTCTGCGGGCTGTAGCGTTTTACTACGTTCCCCTCCTGATCAACAA
>PWLM01000219.1 GCA_003560495.1 Bacillus sp. (in: firmicutes)
CTCGTCCTATCTCGCCTCGGAGTCGCCTGCTGCAGCTCCAGCAGGAAAATAAAAAGAAAGTTTCTCTTCTAAATAACGTGTTGATTCCATCCTTTCTTCCATTCAGGAAAAGCATTTTCCTGCGGAACGTCCGGCGGGGACGCCGGTGGGATAAAGCGAAGTCAGAAGATCCTTTTCCATGGCCGAAGGGCAAACAGCTGATGACGAGCCCCACGGCAAGGGCTGAGCGCAGGAGAAATCTATACATTCAGAAGAATAATTATTCTGAAATCAAGACTTAATCAACACTCTCGAAGCCTGTCAGAATAATATCTGACAGGCTTTTTTATTTGATAATGGAAGTTATCAAATCGTCCTTATTGTTCTAAAGGAGCCGACTCGCGACGGCTGTGCCCGGAGGAAGCAATTTACGCAGCTGACTACTTAAATCAGCTGCGAGCGGAAATCAGCTGCTGCTTTACGGGGAGATTGGGAAGAAGCAATCGCTGAAATGACGGATATGCCGTCTGCTCCTGCCTGCAGAATCGCTTTTGTGTGTTCAGGCTGAATACCACCGATAGCGACAATAGGGATATCAATACCGCCTTCACGCATCTGGGTGATTCTTTCCGGACCGACCACGGCCTTGGCGTCATGTTTGGAAAAAGTAGCGTACATTGGACCAACGCCTACATAATCGGCCCCCGCTTCCACTGCTTCGGCAGCTTCTTCAATCGTGTAGGCAGAAACTCCAAGTACAGCTGAACTGCCAATGATCTTTCTCGCTTCTGATGCACGTAGATCTTCCTGACCGACATGCAGGCCATCTGCCCCGGATTTCACAGCGAGTTCTGCGTCATCATTAACGATAAAAGGAACTTTAAATTTACTGCAGATTTCCTTAGCTTTTAAAGCAAGCTGAAGACGCTCTTCTTCCGACTGCTCACTTTTTTCTCCTTTTTCACGAAGCTGAAACATTGTTACTCCGCCTTCGAGAGATTCGGTAAGCACTTGAAAAAAGTCCCGTGAAGTGTCCTGAGTGCCGGCGATAAAGTAAAGAGAAAGCTGTTCTCTGGAAAACGAACCTGTCATTCCTGCTCCACCTCCACATGGACAGAGGCACGGTTTTCCCCGCGGTGTGCCGCATGATAAACCGGACCGGCACCTTCTCCTGCAGGGCGTGCTTCACTCAGTGCGAGGTGGATAAAGGCTTTGGAGCTGTAAACGGCGTCGTGCAGAGCCTTGCCTCTGGCCATATAAGCAGTAATAGCAGCTGAATAAGTGCATCCGGTTCCGTGAGTATGGGGCGTATCGAGTTTCGGTACGTGATAGTAATGAAAGGCGGCACCATCGTAAAGGATGTCTGTAATCCAGTCAGTCCCTTCTTCGTGGCCTCCTTTTAACAGTACTGCTTCCGGACCGAAAGAAATGAGGTCACGCATTATTTCCTTCCTCGTCTGCAGCGTCCCGGCTTTTTTGCCTGTCAGTGCCTCCGCTTCCGGAATGTTTGGAGTAATGAGCGCCGCGTGGGGAAAAAGCTTTTTTATCATTGCTTTTTCAGCTTTTTCCTCAAGCAGCTGATCTCCGGAAGTCGCAATCATGACCGGATCCACGATGAGGGGAGGGAAATCTTCTTTTGAAGCAAAATCAGCAACGATTTTGATTCTCTCTGCATCGAAAAGCATCCCGGTTTTGACAGCATCTGCTCCGATATCTGACAGAACAGAGCTGATCTGTGCTTTAAGTGCTTCGGGGGAGGCAGGATAGACGCCCTGTACACCGAGTGTATTCTGGGCGGTAAGAGCTGTAATGGCACTTGTTCCATATACATCCAGCTCCTGGAATGTTTTCAGGTCTGCCTGAATTCCGGCTCCTCCACCGCTGTCGGAACCTGCGATAGTCAACGCTTTAACATAACTCATAGGGCACTCTCCTCTTTTGTAAGTTGGATAGCTTCTTCGAGTTGTTCGTCACTCAGCTGATCGAGCATGTCGAGAAAATGAACCTGAAAATGACCAGGTCCCGGGTAGGACTGTCTTTCTGCAGCTGCTTCCGCACACACTCCATAGAAAGCTGAGGCTGCAGCGACAGATTCGAGCGGGTCATCACCCTGACTGACAAACGCCCCGGTTACAGCTGTAAGTAGACAGCCGGCACCAGTGATTTTTGTCTGCATTTCGCTGCCATTGGATGTAATATAGGTGGTTGTACCATCTGTAATAATGTCCTGGCGGCCTGTCATACAGACAATCGTTTTAAATTCCCTGGCTGTCGTTTCAGCAGTTTCCCGTGCATTCGCCAGCGTGGCTTTGGAGTCCACTCCCCGCATAGCGACAGGATCAGACGAAAGATTGGCGATTTCTCCTGCATTACCCCGGAGAACAGCAATGTCAAGTTCCTGAAGGAGCATGTGAGCGGAACGGGTACGGAAAGGAGTGGCTCCGGCTCCGACAGGATCAAGCAGAACAGGTACTCCTTCTTCATTGGCACGTCTTCCGGCGGCGAGCATGGCGTCATTTGTTTCGGGTGAAAGCGTGCCGATGTTCAGTACAAGGGCACTGGAAGCACCTGCCATCTCCCTGACTTCTTCCAGCGCATAGGCCATGACAGGACTTGCCCCGAGGGCGTAAAGGCCGTTGGCTGTGAAATTGGTTACTACGACATTGGTTATATTGTGGATTAGTGGGGAATTCTGACGTACTCTGTTTCTGAGTTCTGCTGCAGAAAGCATGGGCATCATCCTTTTCCTTAATTAATATCGGCCGTTTTAATGACCGTGAATGTAGTGAGTCATCAGCTTGAATATCTTTCTCTACCCTTTTTGGCGGCATAAAAAAACAATCCGTACCAAAAATGGGACGGACTGCCTGATCGTCCCACTTTCCTACGCCGGTATCACCCGGATCAGGTTCAAAGGGATCAGACTTGCGTCTGTCTCAGCATTTCGCACCCCTAGTGGTCAGTAAAACATGATAAATTTGTGAACAGAAGCAGGAAAACTTGCCCCGTTTCTGCTTTCTTCTATACTATCATAGTTAAAGGGAAGGACGATAGTAAGGGAGGACTATATGGAAATACTGCAGCAGGAGGCAGAAGCTTTTATTCATCAGCTGTACCGGGAGAAGGGAAGACCGGAGGCAGCGAAAGGCAGAATGCGGGAAATAGAGGAAGAAATACAGGCGTCCGGAACATATACCCACACGTACGAAGAGCTTTCGTATGGGGCAAAGCTTGCCTGGCGTAATTCCAATAAATGTATCGGCAGACTGTTCTGGGAGAATCTTCACGTGATCGACGCAAGACACATACATTCAGCGGAAAAAGCAGCAGAAGCAGCACGCGAACATTTAAGGTTTGCAGCAGGGGATGGAAAGATTCGTCCGACAGTGACGGTTTTTCCCCAGCGGAAACCAGATGGCACAGATCCTTTACTCTTTCATAACCATCAGCTTATACGATACGCAGGCTACGAAACGGGAAGAGGGGATCCTCATTCGCTGGAAACTACGCGTCTTGCTGAATCTCTCGGATGGAAGGGAAGGGGAGGAGACTTTGATCTTCTGCCGCTTCTTATCCAGGAAGGGGAAGATATTCATATGTTCCCCCTCGATCAAAAGAAGGACATACAGGAGGTTGATATAGTACATCCGGAAGAAGAAAAATTTAAGGAACTTGGACTGAAATGGTACACGGTCCCGGCAATCAGCGACATGGAAATGAATATTGGGGGAATCACTTACGGGGCGGCACCATTTAACGGCTGGTACATGGGCACAGAAATTGCTGCGCGGAACTTTGCAGATTCCTTCCGCTACGATAAATTAAAGCAGACCTCGGAAATACTTGGTTTGAATACTTCAAAAATCTCGACTCTCTGGAAAGACCGGGCTCTCGTTGAACTGAACAGGGCAGTCCTTTATTCTTTTCAGGAGGCGGGGGCTGGAATTGTCGATCACCATACCGCATCTGAGCAGTTCCGTCTTTTCTGCGGAAAGGAAAATCAACAGGGAAGAAAGGTGACCGGTGACTGGACGTGGCTGATTCCTCCTGTCTCACCGGCTTCGGTACACATTTTTCATGAAGCGTATGACAATACGGTCAACACTCCGAATTTCTTTTATAGAAACAGTACGTCAGAAAACAAATGTCCGTTCATCAAAAGTAAGGATAAGAGCCTTTTTTAACCGGGAAAAAGCAGCAGGCTGTTGATAAAGTATTTTTATTCGTATAGATAGAGGCTGCCCTGCTTTCGCCTTTCGGGAGGCTTTCCGGGCGGGCCGGTCTCAGCTAATTTCTTCTTAAACGGATCTTCGCCTCGTCCTTGATCGCCCAGGAGTCGTCCCTGCGGCTGCTGCAGGGACGTCAGGAAGAAGTTTTCCCTCCGAAACGGCGGAGGCGCGGCGCAGGCCAAACAGCTGCAGACCAGCCACACGCCAAGGTAAGAGGAGGAGCTCATACAACGACTGGAAGACATATTCTGCACCGATCATTTAATCAACAAACTGAGCAGGCCCCCGGGACATCCCGGGGGCCTGCTTGTGTGAATGTAATTATCTGCCTGTCATTCCCCGCGGGGGAGGGGCCGTGAATTATACATATTCGGCTGCAACGAGTTTGATCGTAAAGTAATCCACCTCTTCCGAAACAGCTTCCTTCACAGGTTTAAAACCGTTTTCCAGCCCGATACGATCGATTACTTCAATAACTTCTGATTTATGATCCGGATGAATAAGCGGAGCGAGATCAAGTTCCATACCGTCCTCAAGAGCTTCAAACAGATGGTTTTTAACAGTTGTTTCCTTAAGGCCCCGCTTTCCACAGATATCATCCACGGTAAAGCCTTCCAGAAACAAAGAGGCAGTTGTTTCATAACTTTTTGTATCTGAAGATATGCTTCCCGTTTCCGCCTGCTGTTCGGTTTTGTAACGCTGCACCGCCTGAAGAAAGAGATGACCGTAAGTTTCCATTTTATTCTGACCGACTCCCCGGACCGCAAGCATCTCTGCTTCGTTGTCCGGAAGCCTGCGGCACATATCATGAAGGGTCTGATCAGAAAATACCATATACGGCGCTACGGCGTGCTCTTTGGCCAGCGAGGTGCGGAGTTCCCGAAGCACCGGGAAAAGCGGATGCTCTGCCGACACTTTTTCCGGACGGCTTACTGTTTTCCTCGTTACGAGCGCTTCTCCTTTTAGAACCGGAAGCACTTTTTCAGTGAGCTGCAGCACCGGATAATTACCTCCACTGAGCCTGAGATAATCGGAGGCGGCCAGGAAGTCGATCAGCTGGGCGACGTCTTTCTGGGTCCTCTTCTTCAGGAGACCGAAAGTCGACAGCTGATGGAACTTCAGCTCTTTCACTTTTTTATTCATTGAACCGGTCAGCACTTGAGCTGTCATCGTTTTTCCAAAACGCTCTCCCATCCTTTTGATACAGGAAAAAACCATCTGAGCTTCTTTCGTAATGTCTTCCAGTTCCCGGCTGTCGACACACTCCGAACACCGGCCGCAGTCAGCGGACTGGTTATCTCCGAAATAAGCGAGCATGTATTTCTGAAGGCACGTTTCTGTATGGCAGTAATGGGTCATCGTCTGCAGTTTGTCGAATTCCTGCTGTTTTCGTTCCTCACTCATCTGCGACTGCTCGATCAAAAACTGCTGTATCTGCACATCCTGCGGTGAAAAGAGCAGGACGCAGTCGCTGTCACCGCCGTCCCGTCCGGCACGACCGGCTTCCTGGTAGTAGCTTTCGATATTTCTCGGCATGTTACGGTGAAAAACAAAGCGAACATTGGATTTGTTGATTCCCATCCCGAATGCGTTAGTAGCGACCATAACTTTTGTTTCGTCGTATACGAACTGTTCCTGCATCGTCCGGCGCTCGTCCGGAGACATTCCTCCATGGTACCTGCCGCAGGAAGCTCCTTTTTTCCGGAGAGCTTCGTACTGGCGCTCCACTTCCTTACGGGTGGCGCAGTAAATGATACCTGAAGCTTCCGGGTTTCTTTCAATATAGTCTGTCACATAATGATCCCGGTCGGCCCCTTTTACAACATGAAAGGAAAGATTTTCCCGGGCAAATCCGGTTTTTACGACGTTTTCTTCATATATATTCAGGGCACGGCAGATATCTTTTGAAACTTCCGGAGTAGCAGTGGCCGTCAGTGCGAGCACGACCGGCTTTTCCGGAAGAGAGGAAATAAGCTCGGGAATGCGCATATAGCTCGGCCGGAAATCGTGGCCCCACTGGGACAAACAGTGGGCTTCGTCCACTGCGAGAAGGGAAACAGGCAGCCTCTGCAGCATACGAAGAAAGCTCGGGGCTTCGAGCCTTTCCGGTGCTACGTAAACAAGCTTTTGAAGACCCATCTTGATTTCGTCCATCCTGGCGGTCGTTTCTTCTGCAGAGAGGCTGCTGTTAATGAAGGTCGCATCAATCCCTGCTTCTTTCAGCTCATCGACCTGATCCTTCATCAAGGAAATCAGGGGAGATACAACAACGGTAATTCCGGGCAGAAGTAGCGACGGGATCTGGTAGCATACCGACTTCCCGCCGCCTGTTGGCATCATGCCCATACAATTTTTTTTCGAAAACACCCGTTCCAGAACGTGGCTCTGGCCGGGACGGAACGAATCGTGTCCGTAGTGCTGTTTAAGTTTTTCCTGCGCTGCTGCTAACATCTTCTGCCACCAATCTTTATCTGAGAATATCTGTTCTCAGTTTACACGACAGACAAGGCAGTGACAATGTGAGAAAAGATGCTATTCTTCCGGAGGATACTGTTCAGCGGCCAGTGCAAGCAGCTGAAGTTTTTCCAGGTGATGTTTTGGGACAAGGAAAGTTACCGTAACGACTCCGGGGTGCCTTCCGATTTCAATGGAGCCGGTAACGGTAGACCGGTTCATTACTTCCGGAACAGTAATCCCGAGAAGTTCTGCTGCACGCTCCATTCCGTTTGTAGTTGCTTCATTCAGCGTCTTACCTGTTCCCACAAAAGAGAGAGGAAGAGAATCCTCCAGCGATTGGACGTGCCATTTTTCAGCTGTTTTATATGCCTGTCTTCGTTCTGCTTTGGTCAGCGGTTTTGCGAGAAAAGGGAGATCCTCCGGAGTCGGCAGAAGAATCGGCCCCTCCGTTTTCAGTCCTTTAATGACGCTGACCTGCAGGGTGACAATACCGGAAACATCCGTTGTATGTCCGGCGATTTCCCCGTCGCCCTGCATCGCGTGCATGTCGCCGAGATATACGCCGCCTCCGGGAACTTTTACCGGACAGAGCACTACCGCTCCTTCCCGGGCCCGGTTAATATCCATGTGTCCATCCGTACGCTTTTCCAGCTCTTCTTCCGTTAAGGCATATTCATGAGGTGCTCCGACGAGGAAGGATCCGAAATCTCCGGCATTGTGTGAATCAGGAAAAGCAATCGATGGGGTAGTCCCAAGCTGGCCCAGAAACGGACGGAGCCGGGCAGTCATCCCGATAATATCGTGGGGGGCAAATGTGACAATCGGATTCTGTATGGAATTTTCGGGAGTGGCCATATAATAATGACCGTTTTCGGCTGTCTGAAGCGCAGCATCCTGATCCAGTGTAATTCCGATCTGTTTTTCGTCGTCGAAAGCCATCGTGTAGGCATTGGTAAATTCAAAAGGGGTGACATCCGCACCACATTTCGAACAGCGTATCGCCGTTTTGCCAGTGCCTTTAATTACTGTTTCCGGATGAAGCGTCCCACACTGCGGACATTTAACGGCTACGAACGGATCACCGAGAAAGCGGCCTTCCACCGGTGCATCATTTCCGGAAGCAGTGACCATGGAAGTGACACGGATTGATTTTATACGGACCGCGATAGTATCTCCGACTTCTGCGCCTTCCACATAAACAGGAGTCGTTACTTCATGTCCTCCTTTTAAAGCAGGGGTAATCATAGGCCCCCAGCAGCCGGGCGAGGTATTCGCTACGATGTGACCGCCGTCCCGTACCGGACCGAGCATTTCTTTCTCCGGATCAATAATACCGTCGACAAATTCGTTTACCATAATTGTTTCTTTTGCTCCAGCCATTTATTATTCCTCCTTGTAAGCGTTTTCCTTTCGTAGTATTAATCATAGCAGGGGGGTCATACCCGCACAACTTTTCTGCCGGAAATAAGATGTTTGCATCCGGGTGCAAAATGGGGATAGAATATACAGCTTACTTTTTGATAGTGATAATTAGGAGGATGATTTTTATATGAAACATATTTACCGTCAAGGAAATAATGATAACAGTGAGGTGCTCCTGCTTCTGCACGGGACAGGCGGAGACGAGGAGGACCTGCTGCCGCTTGCAGAGATGATTGATCCTGACGCTGCCGTGCTGAGTGTGCGGGGTAACGTGGATGAAAACGGTATGAATCGTTTTTTCCGTCGTCTGGAAGAAGGGGTTTTCGATGAAGAGGACCTTCTGTACAGAACGCAGGAACTGCATGATTTTCTGGACGAAGCAGCAGAAAAATACAATTTCGAGCGAAACCGGCTGACAGCCGTAGGATATTCCAATGGCGCAAACATTGCTGCAAGCCTTCTTTTTCATTTCGACAACCCGTTGAAACAGGCATACTTGTTTCATCCGATGGTTCCGCGACGGGGGATAAAGCTTCCAGAAATGGGGAATCTGCCGGTCTTTATCGGAGCGGGATCCAACGACCCCATCTGTAAGCCTGAAGAGACAGAGGAACTGCACGGGCTGCTTAAAGAGGCAGGGGCCGAAGTGGAATTATACTGGGCGGACAAAGGGCACCAGCTGACGAGAGAGGAAATTAATAAGGCGAAAGAATTTTATGACAGGTGGAAAGGAGAACCATCGATATGACTGTAATTAACGCCGGAGAGCTTTCAAAAAAAGAAAATTACAGAATGCTGACGTCGATCGTTACTCCGAGACCTATTGCCTTTATTTCATCGCTGTCAGGGGACGGTATACTGAATGCTGCTCCTTTCAGCTATTTTAACATTGTGTCCGCAGATCCACCGCTCATTTCTGTGTCTGTCGGAAGGAAGGACGGAAAACAGAAGGATACGGCCGTAAATATTTTGGAAACAAAAGAATTTGTCGTTCATGTCACGGATGAGGATAATGTAAAGGAAGTGAACGAGACTTCTGCCGGCCTTCCGCCGGAACAGAGTGAAGTGGATAAGGCCGGTCTTACTCCTTTAGTAAGCAGCACCGTAGCTGTCCCTTCCATAAAAGAAAGTACAGTAAGGCTTGAATGCCGGCTCGAACATCATCAAGTGTTCGACGGGGAGGATTCTTCCACCGATCTGATAATCGGAAGAATTCTCAGCTATTCCATCGAGGATAATCTGATAAAAGACGGAAGAGTACAGACGGAGAAGATGAAACCGGTAAGCCGCCTCGGAGGGAAAAAATACGCCAGGCTCGGTAAAGTGTTTGAACTGGATCGTCCTGAATAAAATGCAGTGTTTAATATTTTGAGTGAGAAAGAAAAGTCCCTGCTGTTGAAAAAGTGTTTTTGGTGTATAGATATACGGTTTCCTGCTTTCGCCTTCCGGGACGCTTTCCGGGCGGGCCGGGCTCAGCTAATTTCTTCCGCCCACAGGTTGGAAGAAATGGATCTTCGCCTCGTCCTGGATCGCCCAGGAGTCGCCCCTGCGGCTGCAGCAGGGAAATAGAAAAAAGGTTTTTTACCATGCCCCTCTTTATTGAAGCGGTTTTCTTCGATAAAGAGAGGCTTTTCCCTCCGTAACGGCGGAGACGTCGGTGGGATTTCAGCGCAGTCGGAAGATCCTTATTCATGGCGCAGGCCAAACAGCTGAAGACCAGCCCCACGGCAGGGTCGGTAAGAGAAGGAGTCTATACTCGGACTGGAATAAATATTCTAGAACGATCATTTAATCAACAAACTGTTCCTGAAGTACTTCCGAAAGTACAGCAGGGTACCTTTTGCATATACATAAGAAATACTTTATTAAAAGTCTGGGCAGGCAGTCTTTCATGGAAATCTCGATTAGGATTTATATGCAGCAGGATAATAATTGTCCGCTTTCGTAATTTTTATGACGTAAACACATACAGTAAGGAGACAGGCAGATGAACTATGAGCTTCCGGAAACAGGGATTCAAGGTATACAGAGCGCTTTGGAGAGAGGGGATATCACAGCTGTTTCTCTCGTGAAAAAGCTTATAACCCGTATTGAAAACCTCGATAAAAAGGGTCCTGCGCTGAATGCAGCCGCGTTTATTAATCGGGAAGCAGAAGCGGAGGCAGAAACTCAGGACAAGCTGAGAAAAGAAGGGAAGGCAGGACCGCTGTGCGGTATTCCTGTGCTCTTAAAGGACAATGTTGAAACAGGAGAGGGGATGCCGGTTACAGCCGGAAGTATCGCTCTAAAAGATAATACTGCTGAAAAAGATGCTGCGGCTGTGGGAAAACTCCGCAGGGCGGGTGCCGTTATTCTCGGTAAAGCAGCGATGAGCGAGTGGGCGTTTTTCATGACCGAAGGTGCACCAAGCGGTTTCAGCGCGCTTCACGGTCAGGTAAAACATCCTTATGGACCCGAAAAATTTAAGGCAGGGAGCGTAGGGGGATCGAGTTCCGGCTCTGCAGCGGCTGTGGCAGCAGGGTACGTTCCTGCAGCTATCGGCACGGAAACTTCCGGATCCATTCTCAGCCCTGCCAGTGCCTGTTCAGTCGTCGGCATCAAACCGACAACCGGACTGATCAGCCGGAGAGGTATTATCCCGCTCTCCGGCAGCCAGGATACTGCAGGACCAATAGCCGGAAATACGGCAGATGCCGCACTGCTTCTGGAAGTACTGGCCGGAACTGATGCAGAGGATGAGGCGACGGTCCGGGCAGATGAACATAAGAAAAATTATCGTTCTTTTCTGCAGAAAGACGGTCTCGAGGGAGCGAAAATCGGTATAGATACCGCTTTATTAAGTGAAACCGGGAAGGGAGAGCGGGAGTGCATAGAAGAAGCGGTGGAGCTCATTAAGACTCTCGGAGCGGGGGTGAAGGAAATTGAAACAAATGAAAGGCCGTTCCATTCCAGGGTACTGCCGCATGAATTTAAGCATTCCCTCAATGAATACCTGTCCCGAACTCCGGATGCCGTGCCGGTTTCCTCCTTGAAAGAGCTTCTGCTGTTTAACGAACAAGATGCCCCAAAAAGAATGCCTTTCGGACAGACGCTCCTGGAACTATCTGATTCAATGAGTAACGATCCGCTGGCACCCGGTTATTTAGAGGACCGGCAGACAGATCTCCGTTTTTCCAAAGAAGAAGGACTGGATCATATTATGGAGGAGTACGGACTCGATGCCCTTTTGTCTGAAAATAACCGTGGAGCGGCTCTGCCCGCGAAAGCGGGATACCCCTCCATTACTGTGCCGGCAGGGTACACTTCAGAAGGCCGGCCCGTCGGTATAACTTTTACTGCAAGAGCGTGGGAGGAACCTAAACTGCTTTCCTTTGCATATGCTTATGAGCAGGCTTCGAAAAAACGCCGTCAGCCGGTTCTTTAGAATGAATAAAAAATGAAGCCGCTTGAACAGCGGCTTCATTTTTTTGAGGCAGCGAGAATAACAACAGCTGCTATTAAAAAGAAAGCAGTTGATAAAAAAGGGAGCCCTGTGCTTTCTGTTACGAGCCCGGCTCCGGCAGCCCCGGCAACAACACCGAGCGAAAAACAGGCATAAAAAATACCAAAAGCTTTTCCTCGTGATTCCGTTCCGGAGGCTTCCGCCGCCATTTGATTCATCGAAGGAAATATAAGGGCGAAACCAATTCCATACACCACCATCGCAGCGTAAAGAAAAGAAGCAGCTGCAGCGAGATTCAGTATAATCATTGAAAAAGTGATGAAAATCAGCCCTGTAAGAACGAGTGGGAAAGGTGAAAAACGCTGATAAATATTATTCAGCGGAGAAATGAAAACAATGAGTGCGGTGATGCCGTAAATACTCAACAGAATGCCTGTTACGGCAGTCGACAGACCGAATTCACCGGTTCTGATCGGCAGGGCAAAGGCGAGTACACCATTGCTGACCATTAAGGCAAAAGCAGCGAGACAGGCCTGAAGGAGAAGCCTGTTTTTAATTACTGAAATTAAGCTGTCTCCAGTGTTCCGTCTTTTTGCTGGCTCTCCTTCAAAAACGAAAAAGAACACCAGCAGAAAGCTTACGACAAAAAGAGCTGACGTTAAAAAGAAGACAGATTCATATTCTCCGCGTGACGCCAGAATGCCTCCGGCAGCGGGGCCGGCAATGGCCGACAGCCCGATAGCTGCTCCTGCATAAGCCATTACTTTGCGGCTGCCGCGGGTACTCCGGTCGCCAATTAAAGCGAAGGCGGCAGGAATCATCAGTCCTCCGGCAATTCCGTGTAGAAACCGGACGCCGAGCAGCTGCCATCCATTCTGGGCCATAGGATAAAGAAGAACGATCCCAGCAACAAAAGCCATACCGGTAAGCAGAACGCGGCGCCGTCCGGCGCGGTCAATCCAGATTCCTCCTGCAATGTTCCCGGCTATGTTTGTCAGTGAGTACATGGATACGACAAATCCGGCCAGGGCAGCAGAAGCACCGAGACCTAAAGCATAGGGTGTCATGATCGGAAGCTGGATAAATGTATCAAGAAAAACAATGAAAATGATAACGTACATCAGCCTGGACAAGAAGAAGCTCCTTTAACAGTCAGTTTTCTTCATCGTATCATAATGGAGCAGCAGAAAAAGTGATAAGTCCGTGAAAAGAAAGCCCTGCATACTTAAAAAGCTAAGCGGGAAACAGGACAGAAAGAGCAAATTTCTACTAATGGATAAATAGAAGGAAAGGAGACTTATTATGACGATAAAAGCTTTATTTATTAATACTTCTCTTAAGCCGGGAAGTGAAACATCCAACACGGAAGCGCTGATCAAAAAATCAGAGGAATGGATGAAAAAAGAAAGGGTGGAAACCGAAGTTTACCGGATGGCTGATCACGATATAAAAAGTGGTATGGAGCACGATATGGGAGGAGGCGACGAGTGGCCCCAGCTGATGGAAAAGGTAAAAAAAGCAGATATTGTCGTACTCGGCACTCCAATCTGGAATGGTGAAAGAAGCAGTCTTGCCTCTATCCTTATAGAAAGACTTTATGCAGAAAGCGGAGAAACAAACGAGAAAGGACAGGCTGTTTACTATAACAAGGTGTTCGGCTGCCTGGTGACTGGTAATGAAGACGGGGCTAAATCCGTCGCCCGGTCCATCCTTTTTGCAATGGATAATATAGGATTTACCATTCCTCCCAACGCATTAAGTTACTGGGTTGGTGAAGCCGGGCCTGGGCCTTCTTATATTGAAGCAGGTCAGGAAAGTGATTTTACGAAGAAAAATACGATGATGATGAGCTATAATTTGATGCACTTTGCTGAGATACTAAAAAAGCACCCGATTCCGCCAGAAGGCAACACACTGTAATCCGCAGGAATAGTTGAGCAGAAGAGGGCTGTCCGCTGCTGTTGGACAGCTCTTTAAGCATGGATGGAATTTGTCCGTTCTTTTAAGCGTTCAAAGCCACTGCACCTATCCGATTTTTCTACGATGGGAGAAAAACCGATAATCAGGAGGACGAATATATGCCGCGGAATTTAAACAAAACCTCTAAACATGTGCTGATATGTAATGGGAAAACCTGCTATGAAGCAGGGGGAGAGAAGCTGACCGAAGCCGTCGAAGATGAAATCATGGAAAAAGAGATCGAAGAGCAAATTCATGTAACAAAAACCTTTTGCAATGGACGCTGTAAAGATAAGTGTGCTGCAGTAGTATATCCTGAAGGTGTCTGGTACAAAGGACTCGTTCCGGAAGATGCCACGGCTCTCGTCGATGCTTTTGCAGAAAATGAGCAGCTATGGGAAAAAGTAAGCTACCGCTACGATGGAGAAGTTTTTTCAGAGATGGTGTTTAAGGAAGAAGACAAATAGACTTTCCGAAACTGGCTTAAACAAAATTGTATGAAGCTTCTGTTTAAAAACATCCGGATTTGCAGAGAAGAAAACAGCAATTTTAAGCTGCTGTGAGCTTAACTGCTTTTACGGTCACAATACACGATAGAAGAAAGAGTTCCAGTGAAAAAAAGGCTGTCTCAAAAGGGTCATTGAGGCAGCCTGGGGATCCCTATTTTAAATTTAACAGGCGGGTACAGGCACTGTGATTGCTTATTGGCGCTGCTTTTCACAATCGTTTCTCTCTCCAGGCGAGAATTTCTTCTGTAAACCTGTCAGTAAGTTCTTCCGTTTCATCTGAATCGGCGTCAACATCCGCTTTCATGCTATCTGCCGTAAGGATACCGCCCTTCCTCCGCACCGCTTCCTCCAGATGATCAACTGCCCCGGCAAAGTGCTCGTAGCCGGTGTCACCGGATCCGAAAACAGCAAAAGAAATGCCGCTCAGATCCGTTTCTTCAATTTCATTATACAAATCCATCATATCGTCCGGTACATCGCCGTCCCCCCACGTATAGGATCCGAGGATAATGAGGTCATACTCCTGAAACTGCCGCGCTTCTGCCTCATATGCTTCTTCCACCGAAATTTCCAGCCCCGCTTTTTCAAGCCGTTCTTTTATCATTTCTGACAGTTCTTCTGTATGGCCGCTTAGAGTAGCGTAAACAATTAAAACAGTCACTGTTTTCTCCTCCTTTCAGAGTTTGAGAGATTCGAACAGAGCGGCCCGGAATGCCGGGCAGCTCTTTACATGCAGAACTGGAACTCCGTTTAATTCAGGAAACTTTCGAAGAGATAACCGGATATCCGAGCTTTGTTATCTTTTCTTTCAGTTCATCGGCTTCCACACGGCTCTCATCGAAAGTGGTTTTAATTTTACTTGAGTTGAAAAGAACGTTAACTTCTTCCACTCCTTTTACTTTTCCCAGAGTTGTTTCGATTTTTTTAATACAGGAAGGACAGGTGAGGGTTTCCAGCTGAAATTTTGCCGTTCTCATGTAAATCACTCCTTTGTTTTATCTACCTTAATTTTAACGGAGCAGCACGGAGTATTCCTTGACAGGCATCAAGTTTCAAAAAATACGATCAGTATTTCAGAGTGTTGATGAAGTCTTATTTCTGGAATAATTATTCTGCGCAGGGTGCTTTGTTATCTATTTTAACAAATATAGAGGCGAACTTTCTCATTCTTGACTCCCATCAATTTCTTTTCTCCTCCCGCACGGTAGGATGAAGGTAAGAAAGGAAGTGGTCAAAATGATCAGATGGATCCATAAGAACACCAATTATTTAACGGTTATATCAGGTGTTCTGCTTCTTCTTGCTTTTACTGCCTACTTATACGGGGCGATGGGTGTACGGGATGCGGCTCTTATCGGAGCAACCTTCACCGCCGGTGTCCCTATTGCCATCAAAGCTTTCCAGGCTCTCCGTATGAAGGCTTTCAGCATTGATCTGCTTGTGACGATTGCGGTTGTTGCAGCCCTCTTTATTGGAGAGTATGTGGAATCTGCTGTTGTTACATTTCTTTTTTTATTTGGGGCCTATCTGGAAGCACGTACGTTAAAGAAGACCCGTTCTTCGTTAAAAGATCTGCTTGATATGGCACCGCAGGAAGCCCGGGTGCTGAGGGACGGCGAAACACAGATGATTCCTGTCGAGGAAGTAATAGAAGGAGACCGGCTTATAATCCGCTCCGGGGAAAAGGTTCCGGTCGACGGAGTGGTGGCCTCGGGAAGCGCGGAAGTTAATGAAGCACCGGTGACCGGAGAAGCTGTCCCGGCAGCAAAACAAGTGAAAGACAAGCTGTTCAGCGGTACAATGGTAGATAATGGGTATATGGAGATCACTGCAGAAAAAGTCGGTGATGATACGACTTTCGCTAAAATTATCGAGCTCGTGGAAGAAGCCCAGGAAGCAAAATCCCGCACGCAGAAATTTTTGGACCGGTTTGCCAACATTTATACTCCGGCCGTTGCAGGTGTCTCTGTTCTTGTTTACCTGATCACCCGGGACCTTCATCTCGCAGTTATCTTCCTTGTCATCGCCTGCCCTGGAGCCCTTGTGATCGGGGCGCCTGTTTCCAACGTAGCAGGTATCGGCAATGGAGCTAAAAAAGGTGTGCTCATTAAAGGCGGCGACGTCATGGAACGCTTTGCAAAAGTAGACACGCTTGTTTTTGATAAAACAGGTACACTGACAAAAGGGAAGCCTGAAGTAACGGACATTTATCCAACAGCAGACCTCACAGCCGAAGAGCTGCTGCGGCTCACCGCCGAAGCAGAAACGATTTCCGAGCATCATCTCGGCCGTGCCGTAGTGAAAAAAGCGGAAGCATCAGGCGTCAGCCTGAAAAAAGAGCCGCAGGCGGCAGAAGTAATTAAAGGCAGCGGAATTAAAGCTGAAGTAGATGGAAGAACACTTGCTGCAGGAAACCGGCAGCTGATGGAAAGAGAAGGAATCATTTTGTCAAACGAAGCCGAAAAGTATGCAGAAGCTCGTGAAAAAGAAGGAAACACAGCTGTTTTTGCAGCAGTGGGTGGAAAGCTCGCAGGTATTTTTTCGATTGCCGACAAGATCCGGGAAGAAGCAGAAGAAGCTCTGGCTGAACTGAGAAAAAGGGGTATTCGCCGGATGGTAATGCTGACAGGAGACAACAGATATACAGCAGAACTTGTAGCGGACAAACTCGGGCTGGATGCCTTTCACGCAGGGCTTCTGCCGGAAGATAAGGTAAAGTATATAAAACAGATGCAGGAAGATGGCCATAAAGTAGCCATGGCAGGAGACGGAATCAACGACGCCCCGGCTATTGCGACAGCTGATATCGGCGTGGCCATGGGAGAGGGAGGCACCGATATCTCCATGGATACCGCAGACGTCGTGCTTATGGCGGACAAGCTGAAGCAGTTTTCCCACGCCTATGCCCTTTCAAAAGTTACTATAAGAAATATGAAACAAAACATGTTTTTCGCTGTAGGAACAGTTTTAGTTCTGCTGGCGGGAGTGCTTATGGGGGAAGTCCATCTGGCTTCCGGCATGCTGATTCACGAAGCGAGTGTGCTGCTTGTTATCCTGAACGCTATGAGACTGATCAGTTTCAGAAGAGAAAAGGAAGAATCCACCGCGGCAGGCCGGCCGGTTCCGGCACACTGACCCGGCGGAGGAGAAGGAGGAAAAGAATGAGCAGTAATGATCATCTGTGCGGCTGCCACGGATCCATACAGTCCTGCGTGTCGATTGTGCCGATTTTTAATCATCTGCAGCCGACGCAGCTGGAAACAATAATGAAAGCTGTCCGCACCAGAACATTTAAAAAAGGGGAAAGCATTTACCGGTCCGGGGATTTTTCCGACACTCTTTATATCGTTCATAAAGGAAAGATAAAAACTTACCGGCTTGCCGAGTCGGGAAAAGAGTATCTTGTTTCAGTCCTGCATCCAGGGGATTTTACAGGAGAATATGCTCTTTTCAGTGAGTCAATTCATGAGTCCTATGCTGAAACACTGGAACCGTCGGAAATATGCACGATTCAGCGGAAGGACCTGCAGGGAATTCTTGAAAAATATCCGGAGGTGGCTTTGAAGATTCTCGGAGAATTTTCCCGTAAACTGGAGCAGTCAGAAAAACAGACAGCATATTTTGCTACAGAACGGGTGGAATCCCGGATTGCATTGTATCTGGCGGACCTGCAGAGACAGCAGGGAGAGAAACTTGTGAAGCTGCCTTTGAGCAGAAAGGACCTGGCAGCTCATCTTGGCACCACTCCTGAGACAGTGAGCCGAAAACTCGCTGACCTGGAATCAGGAGGGTACATCCGGCAGCACAGCCCGAAAAAACTGGAAGTGCTTGACCTGGACGGGCTGCTCGCTTAAGAAACTGCTTTTTCTACAGAGAAGCGGGAGAAAATGCTGTATGTCTTATCAGACCAAAAAAGCTGACCATCATCCAAGAATTTTTAAAAAAGAAACGTTCACAAAAATTGGCTGCCTTGAAAACAGCTCGTTTATGAGATGGATATAACGCTGCTGCCCTCTCAGTGGGCTCCAAGTAGAAAGCAGGTGGATTTCCTTTCGTCAGGGAGGATCTTCACGCCTTTGTCCCGGCACCGGTTTTACGGAAAAAAGAACAGCGTTCATGAAAAGCAGAAACGTTTCTTTTTCTCCAGTCATCAACAGGCGAACTTTAACATAGCGTGAAAATTAAAGAAGCTTCCGATGCTTAAAAGTAATCATCGGAAGCTTTTTACTGTTTTATACAATCGACTGTTTTTCACAGTATACTTTCCAAGTGTAGCAGCAGAAAGGCAGAGCCTGTTC
>PWLM01000034.1 GCA_003560495.1 Bacillus sp. (in: firmicutes)
ATGTTTTTTCGGTGGGTCTCAACCGTTTGCCTGCTGATAAAAAGCTTTTCAGCAATTTCACGGTTATTATACTCTTTGATTATCAAAAGCAGCACCTCCATTTCTCTTTCGGTGAGTTTGCTTTTACTTACAATCTCTGTTTCCTCCATTTTGTGAATGGAACCGATATTATTGACAATGGTTTGCTGAATGGATTCACAAATGAATTTTCTTCCCCTGGCCACTGTTTTAATGGCTTTGATAAGTTCCTCAATGTTGTCAGACTTTTGAGAGTATCCGAGAGCGCCACTTTTAATCATTTTTTCAATATGGCGGTAGTCATTATACATGGTCAATGCAAGGATTTTGCTATCGGGCTTTTTTTCCATAATAAATTTTGTCAGTGTTATTCCCGACATTTCAGGCATGTTGATGTCTATAATAAAAACATCTGCATCAATCTCATCAACCTTGTCTCTGACTTCAGCAGGGTTAAGGGAATAACCGACAAACTTCAGGCAATCCTCTTCGGACAAAAGTGAGATTATTCCCTCAATAAAGAGCTTATGGTCATCAACCAGGAAAATTTTTATGGTATTCATTGGAGGTTCCACCTGTGTTTTATAATGGCAAAATGATATTGATAATAGTTCCCCGGCCTTCCTTGCTGTCAATAAAAAACTGCCCGTTCAGGCTTTCAATTCTTGAAGAAGCATTTTTTAGGCCCAATCCTTTTTTGTTATCTGGGTTATTCATATCAAACCCTTTCCCGTTGTCTTCAATCATCAGGGTTATCTCTTTTTGGTTTTTTAAAACCTGAATATTCACCTTTGTGCAGGAAGCATGTTTGGCAATGTTATTCAGGGCTTCCTGCACTGTACGGTAAAGTGCATGCTCCATAAAAGGCTCCAGTGGCTCGCTGAGTCCATGAAAACTCAGGTTGACAGAAAAGCTATTTATTTTACCAACCAGCTCTTTGATGGCCTCTTTAAATCCTTTTTCTGCAAGAACAATAGGGGTCATGCTGTTGGATATGCTCTTTACCTCATTGATTACCTCGTCAATACTATTTACTGAATTTAAAAGCAGGGTGTTTTTTTTCTGTTCCGGTAAATAATTTTTTCTTAAAACATTGGTCATGTTTAACTTGGTCAACGAAAGCAAAGTGCCGATCCCATCGTGCAGGTCCGACCCGATCCGTTTTCTTTCATTGATTTCCGCTTCCATTACAGCCTTGTTCTTTTCATAAGAATGTTTGATTTGGTTTTCATGAAGCTTTTCCTTCTGATGCTGCTTTACTTTGTTGATGTAGAAATAATAAAGCATAGACAAAATAATCAAAAGAGAAACGGAGGCAACCACAATCAGGTACATGGTGTTTTTTCGCTTGCCCAGTAACAACTCCTGTTTTTCCATTTCCATTTCTTTAAGTTCCATTTTACGGGTAAGCTGATCGATTTCAATACTATATACCTGGTAGATCTCTGCCTGATCAAAAAGAACTCCCTTTTGCTCTTTAGCGAGCTTATAATGTTCAAATGCTTTATAATAGTTTCCCCGTTCCTGATAAATAGCTGACAGCACCTCGTTTATAAGATATTGAAGCTCCCTGCTTTCAAGCTGCTCATTTATCTCCAAAGCTTTTTTCACATATAAGTTCGATTGTGCTGCTTCACCTTTTTCTAAATAGGCTTTTGCTATACCAAGGTGGGCAAAACAACTTCTTAAATTGCACATCAATATCTCAGACAAAGAATCACTTTTTTGATAATAATGGATAGCTGAAGGATGGTCTTCCAATTCCAGGAAAAAGTTCCCTTTTTCAAAATAAAAAAGACTAAGCCCGCGATTGTTGCCACTCTCTTTTCCTAATTCAATGGCTCTCCTGAAGTAATATTCTGAAGAATCCAGTTTTCCTTTTTTCAAAAAATACTGGGCCTTATTGTTAGACACAAAAGAGATCCCTGTTTTATGATTGTGTGAAAAAAAATTTTGTTCCGCCTGGTTTAAATAGGAAATGGCACTTCCAAGATCATCAATTTCCAGGTATATCTGCCCAATATTGTTTAAAGACCTGGATTGATTGATGGTGTCACCCAGTGCTTTTGTAATGTCGTATGACTTAAAAAAATAATCTAACGCATCCTTGTAATTTTTTGTCAACAGCAATACAACCCCAATATTATTGAAGGCATAGGCCTGGTGATTAGAGTTTTTATCTCCAATGGAAAGTTCAAGAGTTTGATGAAAGTTTTCAAGTGCCTTATTATAGTGGCCTTGATATATGTGGGAAATTCCTATTACATTTAAATATGGAATGCTCTCATCCGGAGACCCTTTGCCTTTAATTTCAACAAGCTGCTTGTTTGCCAGGTATCTGGCGCTGTCAGGCTTAATGTACATTAACTTTTGCAACTCCCCCAAAAAAGTGGTTTCCGGCTCCTCCTCCGGGGAGGAAGCTTTGGCCTTTTCTTCAACTTTTATGGGCGTTCCCTCAATTGTTCCAAGCCCGAATTTTAAAAAAGAAAAATAACCAATCAGAAGTATTGAAAAACTAATAAGAAGCTTATTCCGGTTTTTTAAAAACATTACGGTAAGCCAGTTGGTTTTATACTTCATTTTTATTTGCTGCTTTAATTATCTGTTTTGACTTTTTATGTTATTCTGAAAATCACCTTCTTCTGCAGAGCAAAATAAATATTCTCAAAGCGAAATTAAAATACCCTAGGTAGGGTATTGTTATTTTATTTTGCCGGTAATAAGTTTGCTATCTATTGTTTGGAACTGAAAGAGTGGCTTATTCCGGATTTTAACTATACTTTTTTCCAAAAACTTTTAAAAATAAAAAAACAAAAGCAGTATGATGAAAAAACTTACCTTTTTTATAGGTGTGAGCCTGTTAACGTTTGCCTTAAAAGCCCAGCAGGTGGTAGCTCCTGCCGGGGGAGAATACACAGGTGATAATAAATCCATTTCATGGACTTTGGGGGAGGTTGTTATTGCCACCTTCTCGGCAGAAGATCTCATTTTAACCCAGGGCTTTCATCAAAGCGGCCTTATCATCACCACGGTGGAAGAAGTTTCGGATATGGGGTTTGGCATTGCCGCCTATCCCAACCCGGCCACAGATTTTGTTACCATTAGCTTAAAGGAGTTGCCTTCCGAGGCCACAACCTTCGGGTTGTTTGATTCCTCCGGACGAAAGCTCTTAAGTGGAGAGCTGATATCCCGCGAAAAAACACTTTCTTTGGGCTCAATGGACTCCGGCGTTTACTTCCTCAGAATATCAAAGGGAAACCAACACGTAAAGACATTTAAAATTTTAAAACAATAAAACCAATCACTTACCCTAAACTTTTTTAATTATGAGAAACTTAAAACCATTTGTTTTTTTCTTTCTTTCTTTCGTTGTGTTTTCTGCCGGCATTTTTGCTCAGGCTCCACAGGAATTTAACTACCAGGCCGTACTACGAGACGATGCGGGTCAGCCAAAGGCTTCAGAAAATGTAACCGTTGAACTTACCATTTTGCAGGAAGATGCTGATGGCACGGTTGTGTTTTCAGAAACCCATGAAACCCAAACCAACGAATTCGGTTTGATTAACCTGAAGGTTGGATCTGTTAATTCCCTGGAAGATATTATTTGGGATGAGGATGCATACTTTATCCAGGTCAGCGTAAATAACACCCCTATGGGGACCACCCAGCTGCTTAGCGTTCCATTTGCCCTTCATGCGTATTCTTCTGCAGATGCATTTAGCGGGGATTATGAAGATCTGGAGAACGCACCGGACTTATCCGCTTTTGTTGAAATTGAATCTCCGGAGCCTGGAGATATTGTTTTTTATAGTAATGGAGGATGGAGTGTTATTCCTGTCGGACAGGAAGGACAGGTATTGCAGATCAAAGACGGTCAGCCAAAGTGGCAAAGTATTGATGACGATACTTTTACCTGTGGTGAATATATTACCTTCACTTACAATGGTGAAGAGGTAACTTATGGAACCCTTGAATTGCACGGCCTTTGCTGGATGGACCGTAACCTTGGAGCATCCCAGGTTCCCACGGCAATGGATGACCCGGAAGGTTATGGAGACTTGTTTCAGTGGGGCAGGCTGGATGACGGACACCAGGAAAGGAATAGTCAAATCACCAGCACCTTAAGTGATACAGATGTTCCGGGTCACAGCGACTTTATTATTGTAAATGAAAGTCCAAACGACTGGCGGATACCACAAAATGACGACCTTTGGGATGGAGAGGAAGGAATCAACAATCCATGCCCGCCCGGTTGGCGCTTGCCCACAGAAATTGAATTGTTAACCGAAGCTGCAACTTTTAACCCTGAGGGAGCAGTGGGTGCATTTAACTCAGCACTTAAGTGGCCCTCGGCTGGAGGACGCAATGCAGGTTCTGGTGAACTGGATACCGTAGGTGAGGGCGGCTTTGTCTGGAGCTCCGACGTAAGCAGTACATTCGGCAGGGCTTTGCTCTATCTTTCTGGTATTCACATGGATGGTTCCTATGCCAGGGCCCGGGGGAAAAGTGTTCGCTGTGTTATGGATATTGACGATTAAGAATATTGCAGCTTTGGCTTTCAGCTCACCGGATTTGACCTACAGCTCAGTCAACAAAAACTAAATAAACAGCCACCTGGCGATTTACTGCTCAGGTGGCTGTTTGTTTTTTGTCGCCTCCTGCAATAGAAACAGGAACCAAATCTTGTTTTTGCATCTTTCAGACTAGCAGAAAACAACACCTGGTTGTCAGACTTGATTTGGTTTTTTTCTGATGAATCAATTTACTATCAAGACAAGCAAGTGATTGTTTTGGGTCCTTACTCCCGGCAAGAAACAACTACTTTCCCCAGGGCCACGAAACATAAAAAAACTGCCCGGTCAGGAAAACCACTTATAAAATTTAATCTTTCACTTGCCCTTTAACAGGTAGTGTTTACGCATGATACTGGGTCCCAGTTTTTC
>PWLM01000134.1 GCA_003560495.1 Bacillus sp. (in: firmicutes)
CCGCCGGACGTTCCGGAGGAAAATGCTTTTCCTGAATGGAAGAAATGATGGAATCAACACGTTATTTAGAAGAGAAACCTTCTTTTTATTTTCCTGCTGGAGCTGCAGCAGGCGACTCCGAGGCGAGATAGGACGAGCAGAAGATCCATTTCTTCCGAGCATTAGGAGGAAGAAATTAGCTGAAGCCGGCCCGCCCGGAAAGTGTCCTGCGGAGGTGAAAGCAGGAAAATGCATAGGCATGTATAAAAAACACTTTATAAACAGCCTGAAAAGCCTTCATAGAATTATGAAGGCTTTTCAGCTTGCTGATTAAATTCTTTTGTTGGATTCCTTATTCCAGGGCCCGCATACATATTTCCTGTGCCCGGCGGAAGGGATCCATCGTACGCTTAGACACAAAATAGTTTATTAGCAGCCTGAACACTCTGCTTAATTAGGAGGCTTCTATACTTTTTCCAAGCAGTCGTTCGCACTGCTTTTGACGCATATCGAAAATTTTAAGCGGATCGTAGAAATGCGCCGGGTTTTCTTTGTGATTGGCCAGTTCCTTTTTCGTAGACTCCAAATGATGGGTATACGTTTCTATCATTTCTTCGAGGTGAGTAATGAGATCGGTAAAAGTCGTGTCGACATCGGCACGGATCGCCCGGTCAAAAAGATCAAACTCAAAGAAAAGTTTATAGGAAAGAACTTCCGCCACGCCTTCAAAGTCACCATTTTCCAAATAGCGGCGGTACTGCTGCTGAACAAATGACTTGCTCTGCTGCATATCACCAAACAGTTTGCCTACATTACGCAGAAGCATCTGTTTCGGCTCAAGACGGGACATAATATTTTCTTCCGGGAGCTCTGTCCGGTTGATCATACGTGTCAAATCTCTTTTCCAGTCGTGGAGAAGTTCAAAATCAAGCTGCAGCTGAAGAGCCTCTTCTCCTATCGCTTCATTCATGTTAGCGTTTTTCTCATCGAGAAACGACTGGGAAGCCTGAAATTTTTGTTCAGTTTCTTTCAGCCAGCTCTGAAGGGAACGGCGGAATATCGGAAAAAGTTCCTCATCTACGTAAGCCCGGAGCCTCGTGTTCATCGCTGTATTTAAATCTTCATGAAGAAGCTTTGCACTTTTTTCCTCGTCTTCAAGTACGTCGGAGGCCTCTTTAATAATAGACGGCACACTGGATTCAAATTGCTCTTTCTGCATCTGCTTCATGGTCTGATAGGACTCGACAATTTCCGTCTGCTGATGCATACGCTCTGACTCCAATGTTCTCAGGAGTTCCCTGAACTGTCCAAGCATATCTTCGTAAAAGCGGATGGACTCTTCCAGGCTGTATTCAACGGCGCGCTGCTCTTCAACGAGCCTTCCAAGAAGCCCCTGAATGCCTACAGAGAGACTGGCAGCCGCTCGCGACGCGAATTCCGGATCCTGTTTCAAACGGGCTATCCACGTACTTCGATCGAAAGAGCGGCCTTCTGAACGATCCAGAAGATCCTGCATTCCTTCCAGAGAACCTATTTCTCTTTCGAGGGGATCGAAGATAAGTTCAGTATCAAGTGACTCTGATTCTGTCCAGGAAAGCACTGCTTCCAGGAGCCGTACCATTTCACCGGCAGCCAGTTCCGGGTTATACTGTTCTGCCCCCGCTCCTGTAATAACGGATTCTTTTTCAGGGAATACTTCTTCCCAGGCTGATTGAGCGGCAAGTGCCAAGACAGTATTCTGTCCGGAAGCGAGCAGCTCCCAATGGCGGAGAAGCTCCGGCATTAATGTTTCCATCTCCTCCTCGAGATATGCTCCGTCTGTCAGGTCAAGATAAACATCGTGGTGCAGAGCCGCCATCATTTCCCATCCGGAATACTGTTCAAGTTCAAGAGATCCGAAGATGGAATTCATTGTTCCTATCCAGTATAAGTATTTGTCCGTGTTTCTATACGCTTCTGTTAGTTCTCCAATAAGTTCCTGAAACAGTGAGTGATCGAGCTCAGCAAGCAGACGGGCCGGTTTTTCGAAATACTCCGGTGTGAAAGTGGTAGTGTGACCGTTTCGAACGTAATTTAAAAGGTGGGCATACCAGCTGCTTTCACCGGTTCTTTCTCCTTCCTTCACGGACAGGTCCACTGCTTTATGCCAGTCTGCATAATCTTCATATAACGTTCTAGCGAGTTCTGTCACCCCCGGATAGTCCGGGTTTATGTCCAGAACTTTATTAAGATATTCGTAAACCATCCCCCGGTCTTTTTCTTCCGCAGAGATAGAGAGCAGCTGCAGTGTCAGTTCGCTCTGCAGTGTCAGTTCCTCTGTTTCTACACCAGTATAAGTTTCTTTTGCCTGATCAAACCATCCGAGGTCGTAATAAGCATCTCCAATATTTTTAAAAGCCCAGGGCTTAATATCTCCCGTTACGTGCTCCCATTTGTAAATAGCCGCTTCAACGTCTCCGTAATGGTAATAAATCTCTCCCTGACCGAAGCGGATTTCTGCAAGCAGAGATTCATCCTCCGCTGCCTCTGTCATTTTTTGACCAAGCTGTTTAACCGGGTACTGCTGTTCTTCTTCATTCAAAACATATCTGTAATACATTTTTTGTACTAACGCTTCCTGTTTCTCCATGCAAGTATCCCTCCGAGTAGCAGCTGATTGTCAGCCCCATCATAGTTGTTACTTATTATAAACGATTTTAGAAGCTTCATGTTTTATTTTTTCGTGTTTTCCATGATATCAATTTTATCCCATCTGCCAAAACGGTAGTAAGCAGCTGCAATAGCAGCGCTCAATACGAGCGAAATGCCCATTCCTAGGCCGATTCCTCTTTCACCGTACAGCTCAGCAAACAAATAAGTAAGTGGAAAACGGAGAATCCAGAATGAAATAATATTCAGAATGAAAACCTGAAACATTGCTCCAGCTGCCCGCACTACTCCGTTTAGAACAAAATTAATGCCGAGGAAAGGATAAAAGAAAGCCACCGTCTGTACATACATCGTACCGAATGCTACGGTCTCCGGATCCTGAACAAACATCGCCACGGCCCACTCTGCACTAAAAAAAACAATTGTGCTCAGAGCCAGAGAAACTACCGCAATTAATTGAAGTCCGCTCTTAGTAATATCACTCACTCGTCCCCAGAGCTGAGCCCCTATATTTTGACCAGCCATACTGTTGATCGCCGATCCAAGGGTCAGCGCGGGCAGCATGATCAGACTGTCGAGGCGCTGCGCCGCGCCAAAGCCTGCTGTGACTTCTTCTCCAAAGCTGGTCACTACAGTCATAATGGCCAGTACACCGCCCGAGATCACCATCATGGACATTCCGGAAGGCAGTCCAAGTCTGAAAATCTTTTTCGCCTGTTCTCTACCTGGAACTGCAGGAACAGTAAACGGTACGCCCGCACGGGTAATAGAATATATTAACCCGTAAATAAAAGCCGTTCCCTGCGAAACAATCGTGGCATAGGCTGCTCCTGCAATTCCAAGATCCAGCACTGCTATGAAAAGCGGATCGAGTACTGCATTCAGCATTACGGCAAGAAGCACGAATCTGACCGGTGTTTTACTGTCTCCAAGAGCCCTTAGCACTGTAGCAATAAAATTGTATCCAAACAAAAAAAGTATCCCGATAAAATTAATACGCAAATATGTTACAGCCAGCGGGAGAGTACCTTCAGGTGTACCCATCCACGTGAGAATATGTTCCGCTGCCAAAAAACCTACCACCCCGAGCGCGAGAGCTAGAAGTCCAAGAATTACAACAAAGGCATTCAGGGCCTTTTTTAAACCTTCGTTATCTTCAGCTCCTTTATACTGGGAAAGTACTGTCAGGGCTGCTGTGTTCAAACCGATAATAAAAGATAAAATAGTAAAAATAACAACCCCGGAGACTGCAGTTGCTCCGAGTGCCTCCGGGCCCAGCAGATTCCCGACCCAGAGTGAATCAATCACCTGATAGGATGTCTGAAGAATATTAGTTAAAAAAATAGGTGAAGAAAATAGAATCATTTTTTTCATGATGCTGCCTTCTGTGAAGTCATGCTGTTTGGATGTCATACGGATTCCTCTCCTGAAGATTATAAAAATAAACAAGGGTTCCAGCTTATACCTGCCTTATTCTTCTCTTCTTCTCGTAAAACGACAGGAACCTATTTCAGATGGCAGTTCTCACAAGTTCGTCAGATTAAGGATATCCAGAGATTATTCTGGAATAATTTCATAAGTTTCTGTTAAATCAACAGCTCCCTTTACCGTCTGAGCCATGGCACAGTTTTTAGCAGCAAGAACAACAGCTTTGTCCAGTTTTTTTTCAGAGAGACCCTGACCTTTTATTTTATAATGAAGAGCTATCGCACTAATACGGTTAGCCTGTTCTTCGTCACGTGTTACATCGGCATGAGCCTCGATCTCTTCAATAGTCATCCGCTGCTTCTCCAGTATCTGCCTCAAAACCGAAGTGCTGCATACCGCTATGGAACTGACCATCAGCTGATAGGGACGAAAACCATGCTCTTCGTTTCCACTGATACGCAGCGTCCCAAATTCCAGGTCTGTTTCAAAATAGTCACCTTTCCATTTAAAATCCACGTTAATTCCCCCTTCATGAAGTATTCGTATTACATTTTACGGAAAGATCCAGGACTCGTCACGTAAAACCTGCTTGCATCTGAAATTTCTATGTTTACAATAAAAGATAGTTTGTTTATTACTCTGATCGACAGATAGGAGGAAGCTGTTTATGGAGAACAACCCGGTTTTCCGTTACTGGGTACTCGTCGGAATGGTTTTAATCGCCGGCTTTTCCCAGGGAATGCTTCTCCCGGTACTCTCCGTTATGCTGGAAGATGCCGGTATTGCCCCTTCAGCCAACGGTCTTAACGCGGCAGCTCTTTACATAGGTATTATTCTTATTTCGCCTTTCATCGAAAAACCGGTCCGACAGCATGGTTACAAACCAGTCATTTTAACCGGGCTTTTACTTGTAACGATTTCCGTTATGATTTTTCCTCTCTGGCACGCTTTCTGGCTCTGGTTTGTTCTTCGGATGGTTGTCGGGGTCGCTGATAATTTAATCCATTTTTCTACACAGATCTGGATCAGTACAACCAGTTCACCCGAAAAACGCGGCAGACAGCTTGCTCTTTACGGGCTTGCTTTCGGACTTGGATTCGGACTCGGTCCTATGACAACAAGACTGCTTGAAATAAGCACTTTTCTTCCTTTTCTAATTTCAGCATTTATGAGCTTTCTTGCTTTTATCTGTATGCTCTTCCTGCGTAATGAATACCCCGCACGTGAAGTCGAAACAGCTTCCAGGACGGGGACTTACGAACGTTACCGGAAGGTGATAAGACTCGCCTGGTTTGCTCTGCTCCCCGGTTTCTGCTATGGCTATCTGGAAGCGACGCTTCACGGCAGTTACCCTGTTTATGCGATGAGAATGGGGATTGACCTTCACCTTACAACTGTTTTTCTTCTCCCGGGGTTTGTTTTTGGCAGTCTTGTAACCCAGCTTCCGCTCGGTATGCTGAGTGATAAATTCGGAAGAAGCAGGATGCTTCTCTGGCTGATGGGATCAGGTGCTTTTTTGTTTCTTCTCATGCCGCTTATTGAGCACCATCCGGTACTTCTGTTCAGTTTTTTTGTTGTGACCGGAATGATTCTGGGCTCTCTTTTTTCTCTTGGTATTGCTTACCTTGCTGATCTCGTCCCGCCCGACCTCCTTCCAACCGGGACGGTGATGACTGCTGTGCTTTTTGCCTTTGGAAGCATGACAGGTCCGGTTATCGGAGGTTTTTTAATAGATATTGCCGGCAGAGGAGCCGTTTATTATTCCATCAGCGGCATGCTGACTCTCGCTGCAGGAGCTGGTATGATTTTTCACTTTCAGCAGAAGCACGCCGGCGTCAGCCGGGAGAGTCGTATATCCTCTTCTCCGGATTATTGAACAAGAAATCAATGGGATGCCGCTAAAAACCCTGTCAGTTTCTTCCTGACAGGGTTTATGCGTGTGAAATGACCTTTTCACCTTATGAGCAGTTCCTTTTTCACTTATCCTTATTTTCAAACAAGTTCTTTTTAAGGGCTGCCTTCTGTTTACTTAAAAACTTCGTTGAGGACTTTTGAAGTTTCTGCATTGTTCAAGTTTTTCGTTACTTTTCCATTTGGCTTCGTCTGAAGTACATCTTCGAATGAGCGGGCCATTTCTGTTTCCCCGACAATATACATTGCTTCCCAATTATTAGTCTTTTTCATCTTTTCAATCTTCTGTGCCATATCTTTATAAAACCGGTGCTTGTTTTCTTCAAAACGCTGCTGGAATTTATCTACATGGCTTGCACCTGAAGCCTTACGATCTCCGGAAGCTATTCCTTCATTCAGGCTCCATTCTTCTTTATTGGAATCAAATTCATAGTTCCACTCGTCCAGAACTTCTCCAAGAGACGTGCTGATAATACGTACTTCGTCGTTGTTCGGCATAATGATACCGGAACGAGGATATTCCTCCTGAATTTTTTCAATCTCTTCCAGCTGAGGTTTAGGTTCCCAGTAAAAGTTTGTTTCCACAGGAACCTGAAGGTAATGAACTTTCCATAAATCTTGATGATCAGAGCCGAAAATAACAATAGATTTTGCGAGCCGTGAGCGGTTTCCGGCAATTTCATCGTCCACTTGCTTTTTCAGGTTTTTATACGCTTTTAATTCCTCTTTTGTTCCTGAGGCTTCAATGTATTCCTCGATTCGTTTCAGACCATTCTTAAGGCGGATTTTCCATTCACCTTTCTGCTGATCCTGGTCTGCCGGGTCGGTATTTAAGTAAACAGAAAGTACACACTTTCCATCCGGGCATTCAATGTCTTTTAGATTTTTTAGTTCGTTAGTTAATGTCATAAGTGCACCATACCTCCTAAGATGTTAATATACTAAGATATTTACCTTTCCTGCCTTGTTCGAAACTTCTTTTTATGTGCTGTAAAGCTTTTGTTGTATGACGGCCTGCACCTGGGGAATCTTCAGGCCCCCTGACGTTCGGAAACGCCTCTGCTCATAGACAGATCGTCCCCCGGACTCATTTTGCAGACAGAATTACACAGGCCGAAAACGAGTTCCCTCTATTTTTCCTTCTCGACTATTAAAAACTCTTTTGCAGCCTGCAGTAAAAAACGGCAGAATACCCTTTACTCCCCTGTCGGGAGAGGGTATTCTGCCATTTTTATTTCTGGATCTCCTCTGAATCTGTTCCGCCTTCCGGCAGATGCTCGATCGGCACTTCCCCCTGGCCCTGATCCAGACGTTTTGAAGAACTCTGGACTTCCTGAAGCATGCCCTTCCATTCATTATTAACGTCCTGCAGTATATGCTTAACTTCATCAAAATGGGACTTCATTTTTTGTGAAGTTTCCATCAGCTGTTTCATATCATCAGAAGCATGGTCAGCTACACGGGAAATTTTTTCTCCAGATGCCCGGAGATGTTCCACGAATTCCTCCCGGTTTTCTCTGGCCAGAGTAATTACCTGCTTAATCTGAGTAGAGGAATTCGTAGCAAACCTCTTAGTATTTTCCCTTGCGGTCCGGTTTGAAGCCACCGTTACTGCCCCGGCTATAAGACCGGCTATCGTTCCACCTAATACTAATTTCGAACTTTTTCCCATTATTGGACCCTCCATTTCTTTACTTGCCTTCCTTATGTTTCTTATTCAAGATATCTTCCTTTTTTCCTTTACCCTTAAACAAAAAAAAATTAACTCTTGCGTTCTAATTTATTTATTGTTAGTGTCGATAATTGTGTTAAAAAGCATATTTCATAGTAAATATTACAGGAGGACTTAAATTGAATTCGAAACAAAAAATCGACTGGCCGGTAATGGTGATCAGCGGCGGCCTGCTGGTGGCTTTTGTGCTGGCTTCTTTTATTAATACAGAAGCTGTCGGTGCTTTTGTGGATATGTCATTTGCATTTTCCACGACGTATTTCGGAGCTTTCTGGCAGGTACTGATGCTTGCAACTTTTTTAATTGCTCTGTATCTCGCTTTTTCCAAATATGGACGTATCAGGCTCGGAGGTACTGACAAACCCGAGCTGAGTAATTTTAAATGGATATCTATTATTATGTGTACGCTCCTGGCCGGAGGTGGTGTTTTTTGGGCTGCGGCGGAGCCTATGTACCATTTTCTCGAAACGCCGCCTATGTATGACGGAGAAGCGGGAACGATGGAAGCTGTTGTTCCCGCCATGGCGCAGTCTTTCCTTGACTGGGGCTTCCTTGCGTGGGCTATCCTGGGAACACTCGCTGCTATCGTTATTATGTATGGACATTTCCACCGTGGAATGCCCCTGAAACCGAGAACTCTTCTTTACCCTATATTTGGGCCGAAGATTGCAGAAAAGAATGCTCTGGGAACTGCGGCCGATGCTTTTTCCATTATAGCTGTTGCTGCCGGTACTATCGGTCCCATCGGATTTTTAGGACTCCAGGCTGCATACGGGCTCGAAGCTGTATTTGGTGTACCTAACACCTTCATGACCCAGTTACTCATAGTATTCGGTCTTGTTTCTATCGCCGCAATTTCTGCGGTGACAGGTTTACACCGTGGAATACAGTTTTTGAGCCGCTGGAATATCGTACTGACGTTTTTACTTGTCGTGCTCGTTTTAATCCTCGGTCCGGGCGCTTTCATTATCGATACTTTTATCGGTACTTTCGGCGTTTATACACGGGATTTTCTCGAGCTCAGCCTGTACCGGGGTGACACAGCCTGGCTTTCATTCTGGACACTGTTTTTCTGGGGATGGTTTATCGGCTATGCTCCGATGATGGCTGTCTTCATCAGCAGAATCTCCAGAGGCCGTACAATTCGTGAACTTGTCACTGCTGTTGCGATCATCGCACCCGTTATTACAAATTTCTGGTTTTCAGTAGTCGGAGGTTCTGGTATATTTTATGAGCTTCAGGAAGCAGGCGCCGTATCCGGAGCACTGGATGACGGCGGGATGCCTGCTGCTATGATAGCCATCGTAGAACAAATGCCCTTCGGCACTGTACTTGCAGCAGCCTTCCTGCTCGTTACGGTTATCTTCGTCGCAACAACAAGTGACTCTATGAGTTTCACTATTTCTATGGCAGTGACCGGGAGCCCGACCCCATCAAGTGCCCTTAGAGTATTTTGGGCTGCGTTGATGGGAACAGTAGCTGCTGTGCTGCTCTATTTAGGCGAAGGAAGTGTGGATGCCCTGCAGTCCTTCATTGTTTTCACAGCCGTCCCTGTGTCGCTGCTGCTGCTTCCTACGTTGTGGCTGGCTCCTAAAGTTGTTCAAACTTTATATCACGAACAATTTACCGAAGTACGCAAGAAGAAGGCTTCGTAAAAAAAGTCTCAACTCATACAGATGGAATATTAAACGTAATTCCGGCTGCGTTATAAATGCTCATGACATATTTTGTCATGAGCATTTTTTTGCTTGTTGATTACTTTCGTTGAAACTGCAATAGAAGAGCTAAATTTTTTCATAAAGGTAAAGTCCATTTTTTTTCTTTGCTGCGGTTCTTCCTTCTGCCTCCAGCAGGTCGAGGTGTCCCAGTGTTTCTGAAAAGGTGAGATCCGGCTGTTTACGATGGATCTCCGGATAAACTTCCCGGCACAGTTCAAACACTGATTTCTTTTCATTCCCAAGTTTTCTCAAAAACATTTCTGCTTTGGAATCCTGCTCGTTCAGCCGCTTCGTTATTAAGGCTCCGGGATCATCGACTGATTTTCCATGCCCCGCAAATACTTTTGAGGCTTCCGTACACTTCTTTAAAGAAGTCCGGTACTGAAGGAGTGTTTTCGGGCGGCTTTTCTCCTCCTTATACGGTGCTTCAATAATTGCATTCGAGGAAATATGGCCGATAATATGATCCCCGGCAATCATTACATTGTCTTCCTGCTGCATAAGTGCTATATGCGACTGTGCATGCCCTGGAGTTTCGATAACGCTCCATCCCGGCATCCCGGGACACTGATCTCCTTCCTTCAAAATGCAGTTAAGCTGCACCGGACGGGAATACTTTACATAATGGTCCCGCTGAGACTGAATTTTATCTATCCAGCGTTCATCCATCCCGTTTTCCGTCAAAAACTCCTGAAAAAAGTCATGAACTCTGCTGTAGTGTTCCATATCTTTTTCGAGCCAGGGCTGAAGTTTCCTGTGCCCCACAGTAATGGCTGTCGATTCGAACATATAAGCTAAACCGATATGGTCCGGATGATGGTGGGTAAGAATCAGGATATCAATATCCTCAAGTGCAAGACCGATTTCTTTAAGCCCTTCTGTAAGTGCTTCCACGGCTTCCGGAGTATCAGGTCCTGTATCAATAAGTATATTCTGCTTTCCCCGAACTGCAAAAACATTGACATCTCCTACGAGAAAAGGCGTGGGAACGGTAATTTGATGTATAACATCCTGATTTGTATTGATTTTCATAACTTATCCTCCCTTTATTAATGTTTAATTTATTAGCTATGTTCGCTGTTGATAACTGGAGAAGAACTTCGCTGTCAACCGGCCTGCCGTGGAGGAGATTTTCGGTTAGGCTGGTCCCTGTCCTCCACTCTCCTTCTTCCACGGGCCGGTTACCGCTTCGTTTTTTTATAGAAGGGTGTTCTTTATTCCGTAAAACCGATGCCCAGGTGATTTTTCGAGACGCCTGCGGAAAAAGCAAGCATGAAGATCCTCCCGGACGGAAGGACGGCCGCAGGCAACCTTCAAAAACAGCCCTGAGCTTTAACAGAGCCAATTTATTTGAATGTGACCAGTAAATCCCGCAGCCAGAAGTGCCCTCCCCAGAGCTCTTTATCGGGCTGACTATTTTCAGCGTATCAAAAATCAATATTGATAGTACTTTATTAAAACGTTCTAAAATTTGTAACAAATTGATTAATTTAATTATTTTAATTTTTCAGAATTCATGTATACTAAAGTGGACATTATTTATTCAGCAAAGGATGGATGGGCTATGCGAAAACCTATACGCACTAGTTTTGATGAACTCGTTCAACAGAACAAAAAAGAAATTCTTCAGGATCAAAAAGCAATCTCTTTAATAGAGGCAAAGCTTGATGCTAAACATGAGCAGCGCCGGGAAGAAAATTCCCGATAATATGTTTCAGTAAAAGCTGACCTTTTCTCAAGTCAGCTTTTTTAAGCAACCTCCCATTTTTTAAAAGCGGTCATGACATTCATGTCATGACCGCTTCGGTCTGTATAGGAGAAGTCTATAAAGGCTTGTCGCAGCAAGACCCTTTTCTCTTACAGTAATCTGCTTAAACCTGGTACTTTTTAATCAGCGATTGAAACTTCAGAGCGTGGGAAATCTCACCGTCTATTTTCAGCCTGCCGCTCATATATGCCATTGCAGCATTTAAATCGTCGTGCGCCAGCTTTAAGAAATGGGTTTTATCCATTTTCATGACGAGCTTTGGTTCCTCCACTGCCTTTTCGTAGTAGGCAGCCTTTCCTTCATCAATATGAAGCTGGTAGACCCCGTTTTCCTCATCAGTAATATGAAATTCATAAACATAGGATAAATCTTTGATGTGCTGAGGATTTTTCTCCATCCTGTCTGTAAATCCTGCAAGTGCTTCAGCAATTGTCATATACTTTTCCCCCTGGTACGTTTTTAAAATGAATGGCTGTTCATTTTTTTATTATATATTAATTTGCCCGTTAAGTATAGCAGTCAATAATAAACAAATAAGGCATAAAAAAGCAGTGCTGAAAGTACGATTGTAACAAGAATTCCAGCAGTGAGTATTGTCCCTGAAGCAGACTGGAACTTCTGGTCATTAATAGAACGCCGGTTTTTGAAGTACAGCACTGTTCCTGAAATCAGCACTCCCATCCCGGCAGCATACGAGATCATGCTGACGCCAATTGCCACCGGACCGCCGGCTCCGTTTCCGCTGTTAATTACGAGCTCAACCCCGAATACGAGAAAACCGATTCCTTTCATAGCAAGAGCTGTCCTTATCCAGGCAAGGAAGGTTCTTTCATTCGCAAGGTGCTGCTGAATATAAAATGCGTCGTTTTTGTCAGCCATGCAGCCATCCTTTCTGTCCATGAGGTATTAATTACAAATCATTCTGGAATATAAGGGTGTTTCATGATAAGGTTTATTATTGGTATTAACGAAATGGATGACAGGAGTTTGATTATGAAAAACACTTATATTATAGGGTTATTTTACCTTGCCGGACTTGTATTTCTTTCTTTCGGTATCAGTCTCATTATAACAGCCGGTCTCGGTGCAGGCCCGTGGGATGCATTTTTTGTAGCGCTTGCCTGGAATCTCGGCCTTACTGTCGGCAGCTGGACGTTCATCGTTGGTTTTGTTCTTATTCTTATTAACGGAGCTCTTTTAAAAGAACGACCTGATTTTTCTGCTCTTATAACAATGTTTATTATCGGCCTGCTGATAGATTTCTGGCTGCTTATCGTTCTTTCCGGTACAGTTCCTGCTTCTCTCATTCTGCAGATTTTTCTACTACTGACAGGAATAACCTGCTGTGGAGCAGGCATCGCTTCCTATCTTCAATCCTCTTTCGGGCGAAACCCAATCGATAACTCAATGATTGTTTTTCATACCCTTACGGGAAAAAGTCTGTCTTTTTCCAAAACCTTTTTAGAATTGTCTATTCTGGTCGTTGCTTTTGTTATCGGTGGGCCTATTGGGGCCGGGACACTGCTTGTAGCCTTCGGAATTGGACCGCTTATTCAATTTTTCCATAAGCCGATTACTTCCCTGCGCATAAAATATACCGGCTGAATTGGAAAAAGCAGGCGTCCCACTGAGGGAGCCTGCTTTTATTGTACTTTCCTATTGTTTTATATCGTTGGGCGGTTCTATGCCGCGGTAAAAATCTATACTGGTAAAGGTAAGCTGTCTCAACGAAAGCCCTTCCTCTCTTTCATCCTCACGGTTCCTTGACCGCGCCGGTCTTACGTTACTTTTTCAGATTCCAGAGTTAACTTTTCCGCCCGTAACGAGCCTGCGGTAATAAAGCACTTCTACTATCATAATCTTTTTCGAACAAAAAGTCAAATGTTTTTTTCTACTTCTTTTTGTACCTGTTCTGCCAGTTCATCCAGAGAAATACTGTTTTCAATGTGGTCCCGCATCGGTTTACCATACGTAATATTGACTACTGCCGGCTTCATTTTTCCGTTATTCGCCTCCATCATTTTATAGGATCCACTGATGGAAACTGGTACAATCGCAACGCCTGACAACTGTGCCATTTTAAAGCTTCCTTTTTTAAACAGCCCCGTCTCCCCTCCTTTATTGCGCGTCCCTTCAGGAAAAATCACGAGACTATTCCCTGTTCTTAAATTGTCCGCTCCTTCCCGAAGCATTTGAACAGCCTGTCTTCTATCTTTTCTGTCAATGAACACGCACCCCAGCAGTTCCATCCAGGACGAAATAAGTGGAATACGTCTCACTTCTTTTTTGGAAATAAAGCCTATTTTACGGCCGGCTGTATGGAGCAGAAGGGGAATATCAAAATTTCCCTGGTGGTTGCTTACGAACAGCACCGGTTCTTCTTCCGGTATATTTTTCAGCCCATATACACGTACTTTCCCTCCAGCCAGGCGTAAGAGTCTCCGCGCCCATCTTTCCGCCTTCTGCTGAACAAATTTATCAGCAGCTTTTCCGTCCCTTTTTTGAAGCTGCCGGGCTTTCAGCAGAGATGGAGAGACAATAAGCAGATAAAGAAAAAAATAAATGAACCAAATTAACGTTCGCAGCATACAATCAGCCTCTTTCGATTAAATGTTTCTATGTATAAATATTTCGGCAATGCCAGTTGTCCCATAGACTGTCAAATATACCCCACTGGTTGATAAGCGGTGTTAATAACGTCTTTTTCAATGGCTGCCTTGAAAATAAAAAATGAACGTCTGCTTCCGTTTCCATGGAGAGGCTTTCCAAGCGGGCCGGCCTCAGTTAATTCCATCCTTCTGAACGGATCTTCGGCTCGTCCTTGCTCGCTCTGGGGTCCCTCCATATCCACTGCAGCTTACGGTAAAAAGACAAAGTATATACAGGCTTCGTTCCACCTGTTTAGATAGGAGATACTCTTACTGGAAAAGGATCTTTTCATTCCTAATGGTGCAATGTTTTTGCATGAAGGGCTCTGTTGAAGCTCCTTGTTATTTCTGAGTGTCTGTGGTTCCAATAAACAGATACGGAAGCAGACACCATTAAATCATTCATTATAAAGATGGCAAACACAAATATTATATAAAAATGCTGGTATGAAGTATATAGGTTAATTGTGAGTCCCTGTAAAAGACGTGTGAAATTATATAATTGAGGGAAATTACCCACCAGAATTAAAAAAGGAGTGATTTTCATGCCACGGTATGATATTACCGTTATCGGACGGGTCCAGGGGGTCGGCTTCCGGTATTTCACACAAATGGAAGCTAAAAAAAGAAAACTCACCGGGTGGGTAAGAAACGAAGCAGATGGTAATGTCCGTCTCGAAGTGCAGGGAAATGAGGACAGCCTGGACAGATTTATTCAGTCTTTAAAAGAGGCCCAGTACCCGGCGAAAGTAGAAGATGTTATTGCAGTCACCGTGGACCCAGAGGAAAAAGAGAAAAAGTTCTCTATTCTCCATTAAAGCAGCTCCCTTCTCCCGCACACAAAAATGCCCTGTATACGCTCTGAAGCCTGTCAACCATAATCTGACAGGCTCCAGAGTGTTGATTAAGTTCAAAAAAATTATTCTGCTAAGCGCATAGGTTTCCCCTGCGCTCAGCCCTGCCTTGGGGCTCGTCGTCAGCTGTTTGCCCTCCGGCTTTGAAAAGGATCTTCTGACTGCACTTTTTCCCGCCGGACGTTCCGGAGGAAAAGTAACTCCTGAATGGAAGAAAGGGCGGAATCAACACGTTTTTTAGAAGAGAAACCTTCTTTTTATTTTTCTGCTGGAGCTGCAGCAGGCGGCTCCGAGGCGAGATAGGACGAGCAGAAGAATCGTTTAGGAAGAAATCAGCTGAAGCCGGCCCGCCCGGAAAGCGTCCTGAGGAGGCGAAAGCAGGGAAATGTCTACGCATGTATAAAAAATACTTTATAGACAGCCTGAAGCCTCTGAGCCATATCTGTATAATACTGTTTATAAGTATTATGCAGGTATGGCCCATGCTTTCACCTTCCTGGGACGCCCGGTACAGCTTCTATTATTAAAAATTTCTCGAAAATTATCTAAAACATGTTTTTTAACAATTCGTACGAACGCAGCCGGTCTTCCGGATTAAAGGTAATAGTACAGATCATAAGTTCATCAGTCTGATAGGCTGAAGCGAACTTTTCCAGCCCGTCCTTAACCCGTTCGGGACCTCCTACAATCATCCGCTTTCTGTTTTCCCGGATTCTTGCCAGATCGTATTCTTCGTAAGGATAGTGGAAAGCTTTTTCCGGAGAAGGTGTTCCTTTTAGTCCGAGCCCTTTTTCAACTGACAATAGAGATAAATCGAGACTGGAAGCGATATAGTCGGCTTCTTCATCAGTCTGGGCACAGACAGTAAAGACCGTTACCATGTTCCATGGTTCTTTCAGCTGCTCTGAAGGCTGGAATTGTTTCCTGTACGTTTCAACAGCTTCTTCCCCTCCCTCAGCATTAATAAAATGAGCAAAATTATACGGAAGCCCTTTTTCTGCTGCAAGCCCGGCACTACCGGCGCTTGTGCCGAGGACCCAGACCGGTGGAATTGTATTTGTCACAGGACCGGCTACAGCTTCCCCGTATGCATAGTCCGGAATTTTTTCAAATCTGAGATAGCGGAGCAGGTCATCGATCTGGCGGGGAAAACGCTCCGCTCTCCTCGGCTTTCCTTCGCTCAGTGCCAGTGTTGCCCTCGGCATCCCTCCCGGAGCTCTTCCCATTCCGGCATCAATTCTACCCGGGTGAAGAGCTTCCAGCAGGTGGAAATTTTCCGCTATTTTAAAAGCACTGTAATGCGGGAGCATTACTCCTCCGGAACCTAGCCTGATTCGGCTCGTATGTGCAGCAAGATGTGCCAGAAGTATTTCCGGACTTGTCCCTGCTAAGGAGTTGGAATCATGGTGTTCTGATACCCAGAACCTGTGATACCCCCACTCTTCTGCTCTGCGGGCAAGCTCTGTTGTATGTTTTAATGCCTCCGAAGCTGTCATTCCTTCTGCAGCAGGAGTTTGATCAAGAATACTTAATTTCATTTCACTATCACTCCCTTCGACTATCAGTATGAATAACCGCCTGCTGAAGAGTCCAGTTTTCTGCTTTTCAATAATTCTTCATATTCACTTCCCGGTTTTTTCGTTATGATAATAGCAGATATGTATTAAACCCGGTCAGATTATAGAAAACCCGTTTATCAACCGTTATTATTAGAGGGAGGGAACCACGTGATTATCCGCAGATTAAAACCATCAGAGGCAGAGCAGGCCGTCCGCATGTAAGAATTCGCTTTTCAGTATGAACTAACGGACACAGAAAGACGAATGCGGATGGCTGATATGAATCCATCAGATACATGGGTAGCAGAGGAGAAAGACGACCTGCTTTCGAAACTTACTATTCTTCCACTCCAAATTTTTCTGCACGGAACTCCTGTTTCAGCAGGAGGAGTCTCCGGAGTTGCCACTTGGCCGGAGTATAGAAGAAAAGGGCTTGTTACACTCCTCCTTCATCACGCGCTCGAAGATATGCGGAACAGCGGAAAAATTCTTTCCCTGCTTTACCCTTTTTCTATCTCTTTTTACCGTCATTTCGGATGGGAGCTTTTTGCCGATCAGGAAGTCATTAATATGGAACGGCATCAGTTTCCGAAACGGGAATCTCACGAAGGGGTGTGCCGGCGCCTTACTGAGAACAAAGAAATAATTGCATCTGTATACCGCCAATGGGCAGAAAAATATAATGGGCCACTTTTACGGGGATCGGACTGGTGGGACAAATCCGTTTTTAAGCGTAAAAAAGGGGACGTTATCGCATATTACAGAGACGATAAGGTCAGAGGCTATATGATTTACGACATTAAAAACCGCCATATGAATATTGAAGAACTCATATGGCTTGATCCGGATGCAAGGAAAGGCCTGTTTTCGTTTATTGCTAACCATGATTCTATGGCTGAAAATATTTCCCTGAAACTGCCCGCCCATGAAATGACTCCGCATCTTCTGCCAGACCCTAAAGTAAAAAGAGAAGTTTCTTCCTATTTCATGGCCAGAATTGTCGATTGTACAGCCCTTTTGGAACAGTATCCGTTCCAGCTGCAGAAAAATGAAAATATCATTCTGCATATTTCCGATCATTTCTGCACGTGGAACGAACGAACTTACATTATTTCGAAGGATAAAGAAAAGGCTAACCGTATTCGTTCCTATTCGAGGCAGAGGCAGGAGGATAAAGATTTCCCGAAACTTCTTCATGAAGGTCTTCATATGAGTATTAACACACTGTCCGCCCTGCTATTCGGGACTTATACTGCACGCCGCTTATGGGAGGAAGGCCTTATCTCCGGTCCGGAAGACTCTGCGGCATTACTGTCACGTGCTGTGCCATCCGGGTCCCCTGCTTTCTATGACTTTTTTTAAATACCCATTAAACCTTCATGCTTTTAAAAAGATGTGTACGCCTCTTTTACTTTGTCTGCCTGTCAGCAGAACATACTGTACGATAAATTACTAACTATTACTAAGCCTTCTGCTTAAAGGAGCTGCTGAAGCTGAAACATTTATTTTCTGCATTTTTTAAAAAACTGTACGGTCCTGTCCCTTCCCACAGCTCACTTCGGTTTTATTACTGGGTGACGGCGTTTATTTTTTTCGTTCCCGCGGTTTTTTCTCCCGTGTTTTTTGTTATTTACTGGGTAGAAGGCGGCCCGGCCTATGCTTTAACCTACGGGCTGCTTATGCTTCTCGTCGTCTGGGCAGGCCTTCCCCTTTTCTTCCGCCTGATAATGAAAATGAATTACTTTCTTTACAACGAAAAAGATAAACCAAGTAAAAAGCCTTAAGCAGAACGCTTAAGGCTTTTTGTTATTCCCACAGTTTCCGCAGTGCTTTCAGGGTACTTTGAGAAGGATTATAGCGGACTGGGAGATCGA
>PWLM01000051.1 GCA_003560495.1 Bacillus sp. (in: firmicutes)
GTCATAAAGGAAGCCATCACATCGGTAATTGCGAGGTCGATATAACTTCCTTCTCCTGTACGTTCTTTTTTCAGAAGAGCACTTAAAATGGCTTCATTAGCTGCTATGCCTCCGATCAGATCAGCAAATGTATTCGTTGGATCGACCGGTTCTCCGCTGCTTGATTTTACTTGAGCAAGCGCGCCGCTTAAAGCCATATAATTTAAGTCGTGACTGCCGAGAGAACTCATTTCCCCGGACTGTCCGTAGCCGGAGATAGAGCAGTAAATAATGGACGGATGCACGCTCTTTACACGATCGTAGTCAATTCCAAGTTTCTTGGAGACTCCCGGCCGGAAGCTTTCAATAACAACATCGGCACTTTTAATTAAACTTCTGGCCGTTTCCTGATCATCCGGGTCTTTCAAATTTAAAGTAATACTTTTTTTACTGCGGTTATTCGCAAGAAAAACAAGACCCGTACCGTCTTTTTTGCCCCCCATGCTCCGGGCGGGATCTCCATCAGGCGGTTCCACTTTGATAACCTCCGCTCCAAGATCTGCTAAACGAAGCGTCGCATACGGGCCGGGGAGATAGAAGGAGAAATCAATGACTCGTAAACCATCAAGCATTTAAATGCTCCTCTCTTTTTAAAGATGCAGCACATCGATAAATCATTCTAGCCTCTTGATGCTGCCTGCTCCAGTTTTTTTCTCAGCAGAAATTTCTGCATTTTGCCGCTTGCATTTCTCGGAAGTTCATCCATAAAAATATAGCGGCGCGGCCTTTTATACCCGGCTAATGCTACACTCTCCCTGCAGAACTGGTCCAATTTTTCTTCTGTGAGATCCGGATCCTTTTTCACGACGATTGCGGTCACCTTTTCCCCCCACGTTTCATCAGGCTCCCCTATAACAGCTGCATCAAGGATCCCTGAATGCGTATAAAGCACATCCTCGACTTCACGCGGATAAATATTTTCACCGCCGCTGATTATCATGTCGTCCACCCGGTCAGCAATCCATAGATACCCTTCTTCATCAAAGTTTCCAATGTCCCCGGAATAATACCACCCTTGATAAAGAGCGTTTTTCGTCGCTTCTTCCCGATTAAAATAACCCGGCATAACGCAGGGTCCCCGGACGATAATTTCTCCGTTTTCCCCCGGCTGAACTGTATCATCCGGTTCAGACCTTCCTCCTTCTCTCGGCCGTACAACACGGATTTCATGATTTAATATGGCTTTCCCTGCTGCCCCGGCTTTAGTTACCTGCTCATCTTCCATTAAAAAGGTGACCGCCGGCCCCATTTCCGTCATCCCGTACGCCTGAATCAAACTCGTTTGAAAGTTTTCATGAATTTTGTGAACCAGTGCTGGAGCCATCGGTGCTGCACCATACAAACCTAAACGTAAAGACTTCAGATTATACTCAGAAAGTTCTTCCTGAAGCATCATATTCCACATAGTCGGTGCGGAAAAAAAGATAGAAATCTTCTCTTCTTCTATCAGCTGCAGGGTCTGTTTTGGCTCAAAGTGATGGGTGATAACATTAGACGCGCCAATATGCACCCTCGGCAGGAAGGCACAATGAAGTTCTGCGCAGTGAAACATCGGTGCTGTTACCAGTCCTCTGTCATTAGTGGTCAGTTTCGTGCCGGATATAATAATTAAGCTCTGTTCCACCATCTCTCTGTGACGATGCATTACCCCTTTTGGACGGCCTGTCGTTCCACTCGTATACATAATGGCATAAAGGTCATCTTCCTTCACCTCAACATCCGGTCGGGTCTCACTCGCACTTTCAACTTCATTTTGATAATCCACCGCGAAATCCGGTTTCTCTTCGTCCACAAACCAGAAAGAAGATTCCGGAAGTTCAGCCTGAATGGCTTCCACGTGTTCTGAAAGTGCTTTTTCGAATAAAACGACTTTTGGCTCCGCGTCTTCTAAAATAAACTTCAGTTCATCAGCAGACAGCCGGAAGTTAACCGGATTGAATACAGCACCAATCTTCGCACTCGCAAAATAAACGGTGGCCAGCTCCTCTGTATTAAATAAAAATGTTGAGACGCGGTCCCCTTTATTAACTCCTGCCTTTATCAGAGCATTGGCTAATTTGTTAATCTGCCGGTCCCATTCTTTGTAGCTGTACCTGACATTTTTCTGTACATAATAAAGGGCTTCCTTATCAGGATACTTCTGTACCGTCTGCTCAAATAATGTACCAATTGTTGTAGACATCATTTATTCCCTCCATTTTTTAATTCGACTGCTCACGGGCACCTGCCACTACGACATCAGTGAAAAACGTTAACACGGTTTTCTCCTTCTGGTTTTTCACCTCAAAATGTAAAGTGACCACGCCTCTATTGTTTTTTTCATCACCCGTTATTTTGGTTACCTGAATGTCTGCCTTCAGGTAATCTTTCGGATAAACCGGTCTTTTCCAGCGGATCTCATCAGCTCCCACCCCGCCAATGCAGTCTTCTCCGAGAACATTCAATTTAATAAACTCGGCCCAGACTTTTCCTATCGTATGAAAGCCGGAAGCAATAATGCCGCCGAAATGGCTTTTGTCTGCCTTCTCTTCATTAATATGAAAATATTGAGGATCATACTGGTCGGCGAACGTCATAATTTCTTCTTTAGTCATGAAGACCGCGGGCGTCTGAAACAGCTGACCTTCTGTAAATTTTTCGTATGTCATTTAGTCCCACCCCTTTTCATAAGTACTGAATTTTCCGACGAATTCAACTGCAGCTCGTCATGTATCTCTGTACAGTCGAGCACAAGAAAACAAATAGTTAATCGATTCTTTCAATAATGGTCGCGTTAGCCATCCCATGGCCTTCACACATCGTCTGCAGACCAATTCGTACACCAGTTCTTTCAAGCTCATGAAGCATGGAAACCATTAAGCGGACACCGCTTGCACCGAGAGGGTGCCCTAAGGCAATCGCTCCCCCATTAGGATTCAGCTTACGTGGATCAGCTTCTGTTTCCTCGAGCCATGCAAGCGGTACCGAGGAAAAGGCTTCATTTACTTCAAAAACGTCAATGTCATTGATCGACAATCCTGCTTTTTCCAGCGCGAGGTCCGTTGCCGGAATCGGGCCTGTCAGCATCAAGGTAGGATCTGAACCAACAACAACTCTCGTACTGATTTTAGCGCGCGGCTTCAATCCGAGTTCTTCGGCTTTCTCCCGTGACATAATGAGGACGGCTCCGGCTCCGTCACTGATCTGACTGGCGTTTCCCGGATGAATCACTCCATCTTTATCAAAAGACGGTTGCAGACTGCTTAATTTTTCCAATGATGTATCTTTTCTCGGTCCCTCATCTTCACGAAGAGTGTGAGTGGATCCGTCGGGAAGAGAAACTTCCACAGGAACGATTTCTTTTTTAAAACGTCCTTCCTGCTGGGCCTGAACGGCTTTTTCATGACTTTCCAGCGAGAATTGATCCAATTGATCACGGGAAAAGCTCCATTTTTTCGCTATTCGTTCCGCAGACAGCCCTTGATGAATTATTTCATGACGTTTCTTTAATTCTTCACTTAAAGGGGCTTCCTGATAGTTGGATCCCATCGGTACACGGGACATGTTTTCTACACCGGCTGCTATCACAATATCCATATCACCGCTCAAAACAGCCTGGGAAGCAAAGTGAACGGCCTGCTGGCTGGAGCCGCACTGCCGGTCGATCGTTGTTCCCGGTACTTTGTTTGGAAAGCCGGCGATAAGTGCTGCGACTCTTCCAATGTCTCCGGCCTGTTCACCGGACTGTGTCACACATCCCATAATGACATCCTCCACTTGATCAGCTGTAATGCCTGCGCGCTCAACTACTTCCTTCAGCACAACCGCCGCTAATTCATCAGGACGAATATGCTGCAGTGTCCCTTTTCTTTTTCCTACCGGTGTCCGGACTGCTTCCACAATGACAGCTTCTCTCATCATAAAAATCTCCTTTTTGTTTGTTATTTATAACCCCATATTTTTTGCGATAATTGTTTTCATGATTTCATTTGTTCCGGCGTATATTGCGGCAACCGGGGCGTCTCTGAAGCGTCTGGCGATTTCGTATTCTTCCATATAACCGTAGCCCCCGTGTAACTTCATACACTGTGCGGCCGTTTCGTTAAGCACTTCTGTGGATTTCCACTTGGCCATCGACACCTGCGTAACAATATCTTCCCCTGCCATATGTTTGGCGATAAGCTGATCCAGATATACTCTTCCCATATCAATATCTGTCGCCAGCTCCACCAGCTTGAACTGGGTGTTTTGAAATTTGCTCACCGGCTGTCCGAATGCTTTTCTCGATTTCACGTACTCTTTTGTCATGTCGAGCATCTTTTCGGCAGAAACCTGTGCTGAAATCGCAACGAGCAGCCGTTCCTGCTGAAGCTTTTCCATCAAATATTTAAAGCCCTTTCCTTCCTCGCCTATTAAGTTTTCTTTCGGTACAAGACAGTCTTCAAAAATCAGCTCTGCCGTATCCTGGCTGTGGCAGCCGACTTTATTTAATTTTCTTCCCCTGGAAAAGCCCGGGGTGTCACGTTCCACGATAAGCAGGCTCAACCCTTTATGCTTTGGTTCCGCCTGCGGATCTGTTTTACAGGCAACAAGAACTAAATCGGAATGGATACCATTAGTAATAAAGGTTTTCTGGCCGTTTAATCGGTAATGATCTCCTTCCAAAATGGCTGTTGCTTTTATGTTAGCTACGTCAGAACCTGTACCCGGCTCGGTCATGGCAAGGGCAGTGATGGCTTCGCCTGAAGCACTTTTCGGCAGCCAGCGCTGTTTCTGTTCTTCTGTCCCGTAACTCGTAATATAGGGAATGACAATGTCGTTATGAAGGCTGACACCGATCATGCTCGTTCCGACCCGCTCCAGTTCTTCATTAATGACTACTGAAAAACCCCAGTCGACACCTGAACCACCGTATTTTTCGTCTATATCAGGACAAAGAAACCCCTGCTCCCCCATCTTCTCCCAGAAAGAACGCGGAATCATACGCTGCTCTTCCCATTCCTCATAATAAGGATACGCCTCCTGTTCTAAAAACTTACGCAGTCCTTTCCGGAAAATATCGTGGTCTTCCGTTAAATAAGCATGCTCCATTTTCCTATCTCCAATCTGTCTTTTAATAAGTTGGTAAAGTTAAACAACATAGTGCGACAATATTTCATTCGATTTCGATTCAAATAGCAGCTATATATGTTGAACTTAATAATCAGGTTTTACTTCTGAAACCAGGCGCTTTCGTTTCCATGGGGACGCTTTCCGGGCGGGCCGGCCTCAGCTAATCCCTTCCTCCCTATGGTCGGGCGGGATGGATCTTCGACTCGACCTCATTCGCCCCGGAGTCGCCCCATAGGCTCTTCAGCGGCCGGTGCTCCTTATCTGTTTCTTCCGGCAGGAACTCTCTGACGTTCAAAAGGATAGCATTTTAATAAGAAAGACTACTTTTAAGGTCAGATATTCTGTCTGTATACATATTAAGTTCAATGTATATAGGTTAAAGTTTACTGGTTATTACTGAAGGAAACTTCCCTATCAACCGGCAGGCCTGCTATGGAGGAGATTTTCGGATAGGCTTCGCCCTATCTTCCAATCTCCTTCTTCCACGGGCCGGTTTCCGCTACGTTTTTTCACAGTAAAAGAAAAGTTCTGCTTTTCATGAACGCTGTTCTTTTTTCCTTAAACCGATGCCCGGGCAGAGACGCCTGTGAAAGCCCATAGATACTCCCAAACGGAGGACACCCGGAGCTTTGACAGAGAGACTCATGTACAATCACTACGATTGGAGAAATAATAAGGTCCTTCTCCAGTAAGGTTGTCTCCTATCCAAACAGATAGAACGAAGCGTGATTATGAGCAGTCTTTTTTCATAATAAGCTGTAGTGAACATGGAGGGACTCCAGAGCGAGCAAGGCCGAGCCGAAGATCCATTCCATTCGACTAGAGGAGAATGGAATTAGCTGATGCCGGACCGCTTGGAAAGCCTCTCCATGGTAACGAAAGCAGACGTTCATTTTTTTCAAGGCACCCATTACAATAAAAGAGTTTCAGCTTAATAAACGAATTGCTCTCTAACTTAAAAAGCACGCTCCGCTTTTTCCAAAACAGCTGACTATTATTCAGCTTCTGCTTTCTGAAACTTCGTCCGCAGCTGGTATTTTAAAATTTTCCCTGAAGCGTTTCTCGGGAGCTGCTGTTCAATAATTATTTCCCGTGGCACTTTATATCCTGCGAGTTTCTTTCTGCAGAACTGCTTAAGCTCCTGTGCGTCAATAACGGCTCCTTCTTTCGGGACGACAACAGCCGTCACTGCTTCCCCCCAAACTTCATCGGGAAGACCGATCGTCGCTGCGTCGATTACATAAGGATGCTCGTACAGGACGTTTTCCACTTCGATAGAATATACATTTTCCCCACCGGAAATGATCATATCCTTTTTCCGGTCGACTAACGTGATAAATCCTTCGTCATCCTTAACAGCCAGGTCCCCTGTATGAAGCCATCCATTTCTCAGTGCTTTTTTCGTTTCTTCCGGTTTTCCGTAATACTCTTTCATGATCGTTTCTCCTCGGAGAATAAATTCGCCGACTGCTCCAGGTTTCACATCCTCCCCCGTCTCATCAACGATCCGTGCTTCCGTCATAAAAAAAGGTTTGCCACCCTTGCCGAGGTGTTTTTTGTGTCCTTCAGGATCGAGCAGTATACCTCCCGGACCCGCTTCTGTTAAGCCGCATAAGTTGTAGAAGCGGTCTGTTTGGAACAGTTTCATGCTCCGGCTGACGATTTCCGGGGCCATCGGGGCCGCGCCATAGCCACAGCGTTTGATCGACGACAAATCATAATCTTGTGCATTCGGGACCTGAAGCAGAAAATTATACATAGCCGGGACTCCGAAGAAATGAGTGATTTTATGTTCCTCAATCGCTTCCAGTGTCTTAACCGGATGAAAGTCGCGGTGAATAACGTGAAAGGCCCTTAATACTACTCCTGAAACGAGGAACAGGTTCAGCTGAGCCGAATGAAAAAGCGGCGCAATATGCAGAAATCGATCATGCTGATTGATCCCCATACCAATGATCATCGTTAAACCGACATTGAATATGCGGCGGTGATCAAACAACGCTCCTTTTGGTTCCCCGGTCGTACCGGACGTATACAAAATTTCCAGGTCATCCGTTTCGGCTACTTCCACTACTGGATTTTCTGTTTTGTCCGACAGTACCTGTTCGTAGGAGAGGTGGCCCGGCACTTTAGGTTTTCCTACAGTCAGGATTCTGCGGATAGTTGTTTTGTTAGAAGCTGCTTCAATCAATTCATCGAATTCTTCATCACAAATCACGATACAGGCCTCAGACTGCTGCAAAATATACTGCACTTCGTCTGTCGTCAGCCTGAAATTTACCGGTACGATAACCGCTCCCAGTTTAGCCAGAGCGAAGTAGGCAAACACAAAGAAATCCGAGTTTTTCATCATCAGCGCAGCTTTTTCTCCCTTTTTTATGTTCGTGTGGTGAAGTAACCCATGTGCTAATTTGTTAACCTCCTGATTAAACTGGAAATAGCTGTAGTCTCTTCCTTCACAGCTGATTGCAGGTCTTTCACCGAAGCTGCGTGCATTTACTGATAAATAAGAACCGATGTCCATGTCGTATCCTTCCTTTTATTTTGTATTTGTTATCGATGTGCACTCGTCCTGATTATGATTGTAAGCGGATACATTTTATTCATTATGCAAGTGCTGTGCCAAGTTGTCAGAAAATTATCCTCGAATTTTATGGATCCGTTCATATCATCGCTCAGCTTCCTGCAATCATTGCTGGACCCGCTTTTTTTGCAGGGGGTTTCACTCTTCAGGCCGGGGACTTTTTAAAAATTGTCATAATTAATAACTTGGACCTCTCAGTTTTACACAGGAAGCTTCCATTCTATTTGCAGTAAAATAAAACACCCAAATAAAAAAGCGTCCATAATATGGACACTTTACTGCAATTGGTATTTTTTCAGTTTTTCGTATAAACCTGAACGGCTGATCCCTAGCAGACGGGCTGCTTTTGTTTTATTTCCGTCCGCTGCAAAAATTGCTTTTTCAACCGCCGTACGTTCAGCCGATGCTGCCATCTTAATGGATGGATCCACTTCCCCTGCCTGCTTTACTTTATCAACGATGTATTCCGTAATATCTTCCACCTGTATTTTCCCGTTTTCTGCAAACGTCATCGCCCGTTCCAGCACGTTTCTTAACTCCCGTACGTTTCCCGGCCAGTCATAATTGATCAGTACATGCTGGGCTTCTTCCTCTATTCCGGTAATACTGGAGCCAAGCATGCGGTTTAAACTTTCCATTAATACTTCTGTTAATAAAAGAATATCGTTCTTACGTTCCCGCAGAGGAGGGATCTGCAGAGAAATAACGTTTAATCTGTAATATAAGTCTTCACGAAATTCGCCTGTTTCCACCATTTCTTCGAGTGGACGGTTTGTAGCAGCAATAATCCGTACGTCTACATGCACCCGCTCCGTTCCACCTACACGGTAAAATTCACGCTCCTGCAGCACCCGTAGTAATTTCGACTGCAGCCCATAGGACATGTCACCTATTTCATCCAGAAAAAGTGTGCCCCCATCCGCCAGGTCGAATTTTCCGATTTTCCCTTTCTGCCTGGCACCTGTAAACGCTCCGTCCTCATATCCGAAAAACTCTGACTCAAGGAGGTGTTCTGGTATCGCTGCACAGTTGACGATGACAAATTTCCCGTCCCTTCGTACACTGCTGCTGTGAATGGCGTGGGCAAACAGCTCTTTTCCCGTGCCGCTTTCACCGCGTATTAAAACAGTGGATCGTCCTTTCGCTGCTTTATCTGCACTTTTTTTCAATTTTTCTACATATGGATCATTGCTGATAATTTGATCCCACGTAAAACGGGACGTCTCTGACTGCTGTAATTGTTTTTGATAATAGGCTGCCTTATTTTCGACCTTTTCTATTTTCTTCAGTAATGCACTCACTTCGTTTAACTGACGGAACATCACTTTACCTAAGACACCAATTATCTCTCCGTCCTGCTTAATTGGGATCTTATTAATGATATACTTAATCCCGTTTATCTCCATGAAATCACTCAGCTCGGCTTCTCCTGATTTAAAAACCGTACCTAAATTTAACTGTGGCAGTACTTTATTGATAGATTTATGGAGCAGCTGCTCCCGATTTAAATTAAATAAGTCCAAAAGCGGCGGACTGGCCATCGTCACTCTGTATTTAGTATTAATCATCAACATGCCGTCATAAGCAGAATCAATAGCCGTATCCAGCGTCTGTTTTAAGTTTTTTACTGTCTGCAGTTCTTCCGCCATCTGTTCCAATTCCGTCGTAGTCTGAAACAGCGCGATCATTCCTTTTGACCCGGTTACTGTTTTATACATAGACAGCCGGAGCATTGTCTGATCGTCTCCTACAGACACTTTCGGTACATAACTTGAATTTTCAATGTTTGTATTTACCTTTGGGAAAAGAACAGGAAAAGACTGACCGGCCAGATCTTCTTTCGTATGTTTACTCATAGAGGAAAATTTATCATTCACATAAATGATTCTCTTTTCTCCGTCAGTCATTACTACGCCAAGCTGTGAGCTTTCTAAAATCGTTTCCAGCTGCTCTTTCAGCATGTTGGAAGAGCGGAGCAGTGCTTTTACCATATCCGTTTTTCTCAGCAGGCCGATCACACGCTCGTCGCTGTCTACTACAATTCCTGTCCCTACCTCGCTTTTTTCCACTATTTCTTTCAGATACTCATAGGAAGCAGTATGGGAAATAGTAACTGTATCTTTTTTTATGTACGCTCCAATGGGTTCAGTAAGTGCTTTCTCCTCCAGTACCATTTGAAACAGTCTGCTTTTTGTAAAAACCCCTTCAAGCTTCCCATCAGAGTCCGTCACAGGAATGATATTCCACTTTGTTTCATTCATTATTTCCACCGCTTCATTCAAGGAAGCCGTTTTATTTATTGTACGATGAACGGGTGTCATTATTTCTTTCAGGTCAGCCACATTACCACCCTCCTTTACAACTTCTCTCCTACCATATTATAACAAAGAAATCGCTTTCATTAGAATGTTTCTGCAGCTTTTCCGGTAAGAATTAAATTATTATTTGCAGGGAGAATTTCTTTGTACATCTGGAAATGCACGACACGAGTGGGTGAAGAGATCTCCGTTTCCAATGGACGCTTTCCCGAGGGCTTGTCTTCAGCTAACTTTTGCGAAAAAATTCTTTCGCAAAAGTGGATCCTCAGACTGCGCTTCATCCTCCGGGAGTCGCCATTCTTCACTGCGATCAATTATTAATATCTTTATGAGATACAGAAAAATTAATAACACTTGTTTATTTTTTCTGTTAAATCGATGTTGATGAGAACAGGAAAAACTCTGCTTAAGACCTGCCGTTTTTCTGTGGCAGTCGAAAAAAAAGAACCTCAGGCAACCTTCAAAAACATTCCGGAGCTTTAGCAAAGCCTTTTATTAAAAACTATGATGAATCTGATTCTTCCTTCCTTTTAGCTGTCGAAAGACTTCCCGTGTTTTTTCAAAATCCCCTAGCGAAACATCTCCCAAATGATAGATATAATCCTCGTCTTTCACTTGCTGATTCCATCCTTCAATCATTTTATGCGTCATTTCTTCCACGGACGAGAAAGGACGGGATTCAAAGTTCAAGATTTGTCGGTGCCACAAATGGGTGTCTCCTGTAAAATAAATCATTGATATCTCCTTTCATTCTCCGTAACCACTAATGATCCTCGATGCGATTCTCTCGTTCCCCTTCATCTAAAATGCGATAGCAACAAATGCGGGGAGAACTCGGTCTTAGTGACATCCGTAGAATACAATGCATCGATTCTCACTTAACTCACACACGCAGGCTAATTGTTTTTGTTGTTGTACTTGCTTTGTTTACTCCCAATAAGCAGGACTGTATTATTCGGGAAATCAACTCGAAATTAATGGATTCAGGTTCGAGGTTTACTTTCTTCCGTATGATAGACATCAATCAAATGACACACACGTAACAACTGATCAAAATCTTTGTTTCCCTTTGACCTTAAAGACGTTTCAGCAGGGAAATCAATCATTCTTATAGGTGTCGATTTTTCTTTCGTTTGAAAGTGTTTATGCATAAAAAAATGAGAGTCTTTCCCAAGCACACCCGCCAATTCGACCGAAAAATTTACAATGTTTTTATTTCTATGGTTCAAATAATCATCAAAATTCTGAAGTGGCATTTGCATCCTTTTGGCTAATCGACTTTTTCTTAATCCTTCATTTTCAATATACGAAATAATATTGTCTATTATTCTTTTGTTGAGATTTTGTTTTTCTTCTGTACACCTGATCCGTTCCATCTTCAACAACCTCCTTAGTAAGAATCCTGTTAATGATGTTTCCTTCTTCCGTTTTCATAACAACTCTTGCATTAAAATGGGCAAAATTAACGTATGATGCAGTATAGCATATAGGATCGCAAATGCTAGAAGAGGGGAGATAGAACCACTGGTTCATTTTAAATTCTAAAGACACTGTATATTACATCTTCTCTAATGCATGTAAGTTCTTTTTTTTGTTACATTTGCTGCAGGAATAATAGATACACAGCGAGTTAGCAATAATACAACCCACGTTATTTCAAATCATTCCGACGAACAAAAGGAGGCACACCATGAATAACAATATTTTTCACATGGTAAAAGTTGCAGAACAATATTCAAAAGAATACGATCAAATAATGGAGCAATTAATGGAATCTGTTCCAAATCCAGAAGACTTATTGAACGTCACCTCACACCTTGAGATCCCATACATGCCCATCCCAACAATAGAAATCCCTGAAATAGACTTTCCGACCATCGACATTCCGCCTGTAGAAATCGATGTCGACCGAATCGAACAGATTACCAACGACAATTCGAAACATGGATGGACGCTAACTCAGGAAATGAACCTAGTTGATTATTTAAAGAACGATCTTATCGAAGCTTCTACAGAGCAAAAGGATCAACATTTCCTCTCTTACTATACCAAGGAAGAGGGGATGCACTATAATGCCATGAAAGATACTATTATGGAAACCATCGAACCGCATTGGAAAGACACCCTCGGCGACGCTTTCTACTGCATCGAAAACCATCGTTTTAAACCGATTATTCCTGCCTTATTTTCAATTATCGAGGGCGAGCTTGCAAGTCTGTTCCAAACCCACAAAATGAGCGGACCCATCATTGATTTTTTAAACGAAAAAGCTTCAAATGAAACAGAAGAATTCGAAAAGATCGCGCTCTATTCGCTTCTGCACAGCTTGAAAAAACAAGTTTTCACTTACGATAAATTTTCTGAGGAGCGTCATACATTAATTAATCGCCACCGCGTACTGCACGGGAGGGATGACCCGAGCCATTGGACGCAAACAGATGCCTATCGTCTATTAACAGTCCTATCAACCATTCAGTTCACTAAAACCACATTCGAATAGAACCACGTGATTTTTCATACAAAAAAACCGCCTTTTGGCGGTTTTTTCAGTTTCAAACTATTTCGTATCCTCCATCTTATAACGTAGCAAGCCTATCTTTACTCCTTAAGACCAGCAGGCTCCTTGTCCGCATGTCCTCGAAACATTTTGTGAAAAATCACAACAATAAGATACATTATCAAGACGTTAAAAACTAATCCTGTAAAATTAAATGTGAAGTTACCATACGTTGAATAGTAAGAAACCCAGTTAAACGGAAAACCGAAATGATACACGGTGGCTCCACTTTCGATGGAAGGAACCTCCATGATCAGCGGGGATAAAAAACTGCCAAATAAAGCCAACATCAAGGCAATGATCCATTTCGTAGACGTATTGAGACTTTTGTTCATCATAGTGAAAACACCCTTTACAAAGAAATCGCTAAGTGATGCGGTTATTACATACCAAATATTAGGAGTTTTTATTTATTCGTAAGGCCATTTTTTCAACTGCATTCGTCTTCAGTATAACATCTGTACTGGCAACTTAAACCTCAGCCGAGGAAAGCGGATCAGAGAACGCAACAGAAAAAGACATTGAAGACCAAGTGGAAGAGATCGTTAAAGAAAATCAACCTTCCGAAGAGACTGATATTCAAACAAACACCACTTCTACACAGGAAAGTGAAATCAACGTTATCGGGGCAGAGGAACTTCCAGAAGATATGGAGCTGCTAGAGTTCGATTCCATGGAAGAGTTTGAAGAATTTGTTCAAAATAGTGAAAATTATGAAGATGAAATGCTTCAAGCTGAAGACAATGAAAAAGAAGTATCTTTGGATTCCTCTAACGATGATGTGAGCACGCAAACCACTTATAGCGGCACGTCGCTCGCTTGCTCTATCTGCGTCCCAACGTACACCTTTCCTGTTGGCTACACGTATGTAAGCTATAGCTATTCAGGAACGCCATCGAGTTTCAGTAATTTCAACAGCATTAACTTCTACGACAATGGAGCCGTAACGCAATGGGTCAGTACAATCACCCCTTACGCTAACATCAACAGCACTGGAAGTTCTGCAACTCTCCACGACAGCGGATACTACCTTCTTGGTGCTAGTATTGAAGGATTCGAGGTTGGTTTAACCACCAACGCTTCACACCAAGTCATCGTTACTCCATAAAGAAAAAAGGCTGGATTCTATTCCAGCCTTTTTTTGTTGGCTCTGTTAAAGTTCAAGGTTCTTACGTAGATAAAGGGAGGGCTCTTTTTCCGACTTTCCGGGTATAGAAGAGTACTACAAGAAAAGGCGGTGGAATCCATGAGCCTCCCCAGCCTGGAACCGTTTTTTGTCTTCGACGAGCACATCGACGTCCGCTACATTCTGGTCGAACCGGAAGCCATTCATACCGTGGTCCACGTCCGTCCGGCTCCGGGGCGCTGCCCCTCCTGCGGGCATACAGCCACCCGGCGCCACAGCCGCTATGCCCGCAAAGTCCATGACCTGCCGATGATGGAGCGGACCGTCACGCTTACGGTCGTGTTAAACAAGTGGCACTGTGATGATTCTGCCTGCCCGCGCCGGGTCTTTTCCGACCGGCTCGACTGGCTGGCGGTGTCGGGACGGTACACAGCCCGTCTGGAAGCGCTGATCCGGCAGATCGCTTTTTCCAACAGCTGTCTGACGGCCGAACGGCTCTGCCGGAAGATGCACATTCCCATCAGTCACGATGCCATTCTTGCCCGCATCCGGAAAGAACCGGTCGTTTCCTCCGGACCTTCGCCCTTTCGTCGGCCTCGATGACTTTGCCTGGACGAAAGGCCGGAGGTACGTGACCCTGTGCACCGATCTTCAAACGGGCAGGGTGCTGGACATTCTTCCGGCCCGGGACAAGGAAACCGTCCAGGCCTGGATCGAATCCCGGCCCGAGATCCGGCTGATTACCCGGGACCGTTCCCGTTCCTATAAAGCGGCAGTCACCGCGGCCTCTCCCTCCATCAAACAGGTCGGGGACCGGTGGCACATCCTCCGGCTGTTAAGCGAGGCGGTCTATCAGGCCGTCAAAACGGTGGTCCCCGCGAAATGGTTTCCGGAAGCCTCCGATGAAGGACCTCCAGGTCCGTTACCGAAACGGCTTCAATCCATTCAGAAACGGGAGGAGGTCTTGTGGGAACGGATCCAGGAAGTGCAGCGGCTGCGAAAGGAAGGACAAAGCATCACCGCCATCGCGGACCGGATGCATCTTTCCCGCAATACCGTGTACAAGGACCTCGGGGTTTCTTCCCGGCCGTCGTTGTCCCGCGGCCCGATTTACGCGGCGTACCTTCCGCTGATCCGGCGCCTGATCGCCGAAGGACGGAAGGCGGAAGAGATCGAACACTTCTGCCGGGAAGCCGGGTTTGACGGGCATCAAAAAACGCTCTTTTACCTGATCACCGACGAACGCCGGGAACGAAAACGGGCGGGGCCCCTCCGCCTGCATAAGCTCCTCCTGCAAAAAATATGGGAGGAGCCGCTTCCCTATCCGGAAGAAGCCTTCCGCACCCTGCACCCCGAGCTGCCGGAGGTCTTTCCCGAGGTGCTGGAGATTCAGGAATTCCTGCAGTCCTTCCGGAAATTGTTCCGGGAGAAAGCGTCAGACGGGCTGCGGCACTGGCTCCGCGAGCATCCCAGCTCGTCCATCGCTCCGCTTCAGACCTTTATTCACGGCATCCGGCAGGATCTGCAGGCGGTGTACTACGCCGTGGTGTCTCCCTGGTCCAACTTCCTGTTGGAAGGGACCGTCAATAAACTGAAAACGATCAAACGGATCATGTATGGACGGGGACATCTGGATATTTTATGCCGCCGGATGCAGTTCCAGCCTTCCTGAAATAAGCCGTAGATTTTTTTCCGGAAGGAAAAAGATGCTTCTTCGGGATGTTTTTCTACCACTGAATATACGTAAGAACCACAGGCTTTAACAGAGCCTAATAAAAAAACAGAGAGACTGGTTGTTCTCTCTGTTTTCTACCGATCTGGTTTTAATCGGATTGTTATTTGGGCTGCATTCTGATCGCTCCATCAAGCCGGATTACTTCTCCATTTAACATGGAATTTTCGATAATGGACTGGGCTAACTTAGCGTACTCAGCTGGTTCGCCAAGGCGGGAAGGGTATGGCGTCATCGCTCCTAAAGCATCTTTTGCTTCTTCAGGAAGGGAGGAAAACATCGGCGTATTAAATATTCCAGGGGCAATCGCCATTACTCTTATTCCGTGGACAGCGAGTTCACGGGCTGTTGGTAATGTTAAGCCGACGATTCCACCTTTGGAAGCGCTGTAGGCAGCCTGTCCGATCTGACCTTCAAAAGCGGCCACAGATGCCGTATTAATAATTACTCCTTCTTTCCCCTTTTCAAGTAACTTATTATTCGCCATATGTTCCGCTGCCAGCCTTATTACATTAAAAGTTCCTATTAAGTTCACCTGGATTACTTTAGAAAATGACTGCAGATCGTGCACTCCCTTCCTGCCGTACACTTTTTTCGCCACGCCGAGTCCCGCACAATTTACTACTGTGTTAATGGATCCAAACTTGTGTATCGTTTGTGTCAAAGCTTGCTGAACACTATCTTCATCTGTCACATCCGTTTCAATAAAAATAACGTTTTCGCCTAACTCCTCTGCTAAGTTTTCTCCTTTTTCGGTATTTAAATCCAAAATTGCCGCTCTGCCACGATTTCCGATAATATTTCTCACTACGGCCTCACCGAGTCCGGAAGCACCGCCTGTTACTACCGCAATGGAATCATTAATATTCATTTTTTTCCCCTCCTATTAAATATTTCACTGTTCCCACTGATAAATAATGCAATTTCCGTACCAGTTTTCCATTCAAAAGCAGTAGACCATTCCCATATTTACTGCGGACGGAGTAGTGAAAAGGAAAAACTTTTTTATAGAATAAGAAAACCAGCTTTTATTTCTTAGCTTAAGGAGAAGATATGTCCAAAAAACGGACAGTAGACTTTCTACAGCATGGACATTCCGGGAACAGCATGTTTGCCGTTCAAATTTTTCATAAATTTTTTTGAACAACAAACTTCCTGAACAACCTTAAAAGCCCGCCACGAAAGGAAAAATGGGTAAAATATTCGATTTTGGTATATTTAACGTTTTATGTTAAGTGACGAATAGATAATCACCCAAGCTGCCGCTGCCATATTTTCAAGGAAACACATCCTTCAATTATATTTATTTTTAAAAATTTTTCGGTTATGAAGTTCCCCTAAACACCTTGAATGCCCGTCACAACAGTAAAAAACGGCCTAATATTCGATTTTGGTATATTTATAATTTTATGTTATAATTTTTAGTCTTTTTTCGAATAACTGAAACTTCCCAACCTCACATTTTTCTTTAACTACAGGCCCCCGAGTGCCCTATGATTAATTTTTTTTATTTCGTCAATCTCCACTAACACTTTAAAACGCTGTTACACCGGGGAAAATTGATGTAATATTCGATTTTGGTATATTTGATGTTTTATGTTATTCGACAAATAGATAAACACCCAAGCTGCCGCTGCCATATTTTCAGGGAGACACGTCCCTCATTTAAATTTATTTAAAATATTTTTTCGATTATAAAGTTCCCTAAACACCTTAAATGTCCGCCACATAGGGAAAAACCGGCCTAATATTCGATTTTGGTATATTTATAATTTTATGTTATAGTTTTCAGTCTTTTTTTCGAATAACTGAAATTCCCCACCCTAACATTTTTCTTTAACTACAGGCCCCCGAGTGCCCTATGATTATTTTTTTATTTCGTCAATCTCCACTAACACTTTAAAACGCTGTTACACCGGGGAAAATTGATATAATATTCGATTTTGGTATATTTCATTATTCATGTTAATGAAAGAAAATAAATGAGCGCTGCCAAAGCTCATGCCCTGTCCTCTGCAGTACGGATCTCCATAACCACACAACCATCATTTAATATTTTTATAAATATTTTGGAACATTAAGCTTCCCTGATCCTCTAAACCCCTACTGTGAAAGGAAATATAGACTAAATATTCGATTTTGGTATATTTCTATATTTATGTTAATGAATTCTCTGCACCAGCTCTCGCCTCCACTTCTGATATAAAGAGACTTACAGGGCAGTAGATCCAACGTTTATTTTTAAATATTTTCAGCCTTAAATTTCTCTAATTACTTTAAAACACTGCCATGACAGGAAAAATAGACTTTATATTCGATTTTGGTATATTTATTATTTTGTGTTATGAAGATAAAAATTTCACAGCCACCCGATCTCCATTTCCAGTCTTAAACTATGGACTTTCGAGAGTCCCTTAATTATTAATTAAATTTTTTTATAAAATTTACAGATCGAATCCCCCTGTACACTCTTTAAATACCTTCACATCAAGGAAAATCGGTATAATATTCGATTTTGGTATATTTTATTTTTCGTGTTAATGGATGAGCGGAACATAAGTAAATAATGGTTTCTCTTCAGTCTCCGGCTCGCACGCTACTATAGTATGAATAAACCAGGGCCCTGCATTCGGCACCTTAATTTTTTATAATTAATTTTTGA
>PWLM01000055.1 GCA_003560495.1 Bacillus sp. (in: firmicutes)
TCAGCTCCCCGTTCAGCTGTTTCCATTTCATTTTCTTAAGCAGCCCCGTGTAATAATAATGGTTCAGACGGTGGGACCCCCAGGAAATAGTATTCCCCCCGCGGAAGCTGTTCAGAAGAACCCGTACGGAGTCTTCCTTCGCTGCTTCGTGCACCTCTTCCCGGCGGAAAAAAGTATCCGTTGACTTAAACGGTGTTTCCAGCATAGTCAGATGATAATCGAGCTTTGCCAGCGGGTGGGCCCCCTCCATCGGCAGCATTCTATTTTTTATATTGCCGGCGTAGCGGACCGTTTCCTCCAAAGCTTCTATTTCCTCGGCGGCCTCACGACCGTCTGCCCATGCATGGAAGTTTTCATTCGGCTTCACGGTATATGTGTGCAGAGGATAACTTAACTCCCTGCCCGCGATACTGGCAACCATTCCTGAGTCGAGCCCTCCGCACAGCAGGGACCCGTGTTTTCCCCTGGACCTCAGCTTACTGCGTACGGACTCTGCCAGAACACTGCGGAAAGCCTCCTCGTATTCTTCATCCCGGCTCAGGATAATCCGGTAATGCGGATCAATCAGACTATACTGTTTGACGGACGTTTTTCCTTCACTGATGATAACCACGGAGGAAGGTGGTACCTGCTGAATATCCCGGAATACTGTTATATTCATGTCCAGCGCCTCTATGTTGGACGGAAGAGCAATAAACTGGGCAATCCAGTCCTCATTAAACTTTCTACCTGCTTCCGGAAGCTGAAGCAGTACTTCCTTCGTCGTAGAAAAAGCAGCCGTGCTGTTCCGGTGGAAGTAGTAAAGTGTCCGTGAACCTGAACTATCCCGGAAAAGAAAAAGTTTTTTTTCCTGCCTGTCCCAGATAGCTGCTGCGAAATCGCCAAGCACTTTGTATACTATCCGCAGCCCCCATTTTTCAAATGCTCTTGCCAGGAGCATCGTATCGGTCATGTACCGGCGACGGGAGGGATGAATGTTGAGGTCGTAAAACAAATCTTTTCTGTTATCCAGTACTACATCTGCCGTAATGACAAAGCGATTTTTATACAAAAAAGGAAGCCTCTCTCCTACACTTTCACTGGTGAGCCATTGATGTGCACAGGCAATAACGACCCCTTCGTCACGCCACACCTGAAGAGCATCCGACTGATACGTTTCCAGTGTACGGGCTATCCGCTCTTCTTCCTCTGCTTCTATTTTCCGGTCCGGCCGGATCACGCCTGCAACCGCTCCCACCAGTTATCCCTCCTTTATTGAATTAACGAACGAACCATTCTTATTTTTCTATTCAAAATCTTTTTCCTGACCGCTGTATTAAAGTTCATTATTAACTATGAAAGAAACGGCTTTCTTTATTCTGAAATGCAGCCGCTGAAGGCGTGCTCATAAAAGCTTAGAGTTTATCAGAATCTTCCTGTTAAACTCGAAAAGGGCATCGAATAAATTTCGTATGCCTGAATAACAGCATATCATTCTCAATAACGAACTTACATCCTTAATCTACCATCTATATAATGAACTGTCAATTAAATGAAGAGTCCTTTCCCCTATTACTAAATAACTGAAATCCCCAAAATTTTACCAAACAAAAGCACCTATTTTACACAAATTGGACACAGTTATTGATTTATCATGTGAAAACGCTTACTATCTTAAGTTAGAATAGTTAAAATATTCACAAGGTTTCTGGAGGGATGTTCCATGAAGAACCGTTGGTTAATTGCACTATCGGCTATTGCAATACATTTGTCGATCGGTGCCGCTTATGCGTACAGTGTTTACACGAATCCTATTAATGAAGCAATGGGATGGTCCACCACTCAAATCACCATTGCCTTTACGATCATGATGGCTCTTGCCGGCCTGTCTGCCGCATTTTTTGGAAGTTTCGTCGAAAGACAGGGACCGAAACGTTCTGCTTTTTACGCAGCAGTACTTTTCAGCGCCGGGCAGATTGGGGCGGGAATTTCTGTTGCTGTTGATTCTGTCTGGCTTTTTCTTCTTACATATGGTTTTCTAAGTGGTCTTGGACTCGGCTTCGGGTATATCGCCCCTGTGTCCACACTCATAAAATGGTTCCCGGACCGCAGAGGGCTTGCTACAGGGATGGCCGTTATGGGCTTTGGTATGGGAGCGCTGATCACTGCTCCGATTGCCGCGAACCTGATGGGCTCGATTGGTATTTCCAGCACATTTTACGTGCTCGGTATTGCCTACTTTATTTTAATGATTCTTGGAGCTGCCTACATCGCTCCGCCGCCGGAAGGCTGGATTCCTCCCGGAATGCAGGATGACATTGATTCCGGCAAAAAAATTGTAAAGAGGGATCTGTCCCAGATGACGGCTGCCCAGGCCGTCCGGACACGCCGTTTCTGGCTTCTCTGGACGATGATGCTTATTAACACAAGTGCCGGTATTATGATGATCTCCGTCGCATCACCGATGGCTCAGGAAACCGTTGGAATGACCGCCGCGGCAGCCGGTACAATGGTAGGTATTATGGGTATCATTAACGGAGGAAGCCGGCTTGCCTGGGCTGCCGTCTCGGATTACCTTGGACGTTCCAACGTCTTCCTGATCTTCTTCGTTGTACAGGTGATTGCCTTTCTGAGCTTTCCGAACATCACGAGCGTCATTCTGTTTCAGCTGTTTATTTTTGTCGTCGTGAGCTGCTATGGAGGAGGATTTTCCAATCTTCCGGCTTTCGTCGGCGATTTATTCGGCACGATGCGTCTCGGCCAGATCCACGGCTATCTCCTGACTACATGGTCACTCGGAGGTATTATCGGACCGCAGATTGTGACTCAGGTTTATGCACGCACCGGCAGCTATATTCCGGTTTTCTATATCTTTCTCAGTCTGATGGCTCTCGCACTCATCTGCACGCTTCTCATCAAGGCAGATATTCGAAAAACAGAAGCCGCCCGGTTAAATCAGGAAAATGCAGAAGAAGAATTTCAAAATACAGCCGCCGTGTCTGAACGGTAAAAAAACTCCCGCATAAAATAATGCGGGAGTTTTTCAGATTTTCAAAAAAGGTTTTCATTTATAAATAGACGGTTCTTTGCTTTCGCCTTCGTGGGACGCTTTCCGGGCGGGCCGGCTTCAGCTAATTTTTTCCGCCTGGGGGCTGGAAAAAATGGATCTTCCGCTCGTCCTCTTTCGCCACGGAGTCGCCCACGGCAGCTCCAGCAGGGAAATAAAAAGCAGTTTTCTTTCCTTAAAATATGTGTTGATTACGATTTTTTTCCGTAAAAGAGAATCTTTTTTCTCCGGAACGTCCGGCGGAGACGCCGGTGGGAAAAAGCGCAGTCGGAAGATCCTTTTCCATGGCCGAAGGTCTGGAAAATAGCTGACGGCAAGCCCCACGGCAAGCTTCCGCCGGAAAGTGCAGGAGAGAACTATACGCTGTAAATAGTTATTCTAAAAAATAGATTTAATCAATACTTTGAAAAACTCCCGCATAAAATAATGCGGGAGTTTTGTTGCGTTCTCTTATTCTTTTACGCGGTTAACCTGGCTGTCCAGGGAGATATCCTTATCTTTACGGTCGTCAATTTTCATCGTAGTCACTACGCGGGACGCATTTTTCTGAATTTCGTTTAAATGAATAGTCTGAGCTACATCGAACAGTTTATCAATGTCCCCTTCCACAATGGTGGAAGTCGGGGTCACCTGATAGTTCAGACCGTTCTGTTCAATAATGGCTACTGCTCTTTCTACATCGTCCCCAAAGCTTTCTGAACCTGTTCCGACTGGTACGACACTGAGTTCTAAAATTGGCATAATTGTAAGCCTCCTTTTTGTAATTCATCGCTTAGTGTTTAGTATTGCCGGATTTGCTTTTAATTAAACATAGGCCTTCGGCTGATTTTCCTTTTAGCGGAAGCAGCTTCCAAAGTCCTGCTCTTTCAGCTTATTCCGGAGGGGTAAACGTTCTTTTCGCCAGCTCTGAGTCCAGCATTTCGAAAGCGTTTTTATCTTCTCCGACCCGTTTCAGGCGCTGGATCAGCGTATCAAAGGAAGCTTCTTCCTCCACCTGCTCTTCGATAAACCAGTTCAGAAAAGTCATCGTAGCGTGTTCTCTTTCATCCATCGCAAGGTCCGCCAGACGATAAATTCGCCGTGTTACTTCTTTTTCGTGCTCCAGGGAATTTTCGAACGTCTGCAGTATAGAGTTAAACGTATTGGATGGATGATCCATGCCGCTTATAGCTGCCCGCTCTCCCATATCGTTGATGAAATTGTAGAATTTCATCGCATGAAACCGTTCCTCTTCCGACTGGACGAGAAAAAAATTGGCAAATCCGTCCAGACTTTCCGCCGAACAGTAAGCAGCGGTGGCGAGATAAACATGAGCTGAATAAAATTCGTAGTTCATTTGTTCATTCAGTGCTTCGGTTAATTTTTCGCTGAGCATAAACATCCTCCTTGAATGACTCGGACTCGTTCGTATCCTGTGAAACTTTTCAGAAGTTCTCTTTCCCTCTGCACCGGCAGCCCGGCTGCAGTGAAGATTTCTTATAACAACTATAACATGAATAACGTTTCGGCTTTAAAGGCTGATGTCTAATCCGGAAAAACTGTTTTGTTTATTCTTCTTCAGAAAGCTTCTTCAGCGGTTTGAGCGCTGGACCTTCCAGCACTTTTCCTTCGGGATCGAACCGGGAACCGTGGCACGGGCAGTCCCACGAACTCTCCCCATTGTTCCATGCCAGTTCACAGCCGAGATGCGTGCACGTTGTATCCACAATAGTAAGGCGGCCCGATTCGTCCCGGTAGGCTCCGGCCCGGCTCCCTTTAAACTGGATCACGGAACCTTCGCCGGGGGACAGATCCTCCGGATTTTTCCGGTGTCCTCGGTCGAGCTTTCCTTTCACAAAACTTCTTGCTACATCCATGTTTTCTTTAACAGCATTTTTCATGTCCTGGCCCGGACTAAAGCGGGAAGGTGTAAACAGGGAGGCATAAGGATTCCTTCTGCCCTGAATACTGTCCGCAATCACATGAGCCGCCGCAATACCTCCTGTCATTCCCCACTTTGCAAAACCGGTGGCAATATACACATCCTTTTTCCCCGGGGTCATCGGACCGATGTAGGGAAGACCATCCAGCGTGGAAATATCCTGGGCCGACCAGCGGTAGTGGGCTCCTCTGACATTAAAGTGTCTTGCAGCATAGTCGAGCAGCCTTTGATAATTTTCCATCGTATCCGTTTTCTGACCGGACGTATGCCCTTCTCCTCCGATAAGAAGGAAGTCCCTGCCTCCGGGGCCCGGTGTCTGTCTCATCGAACGCTTTGGACTTTCCGCATTTAAATACATTCCGCGCGGAACCTTTTCGTTCAGTTCCAGCGCAACGACGTACGACCGTTCCACATGAAGGCGGGCCGCGTAAAGAGAATACAAGTCTTTAAACGGGTAATGGGTGGCCATTACTACGTGATCCGCCGTGATAGTATGTCCATTTTCTGTAATGACTTCCGGCCGTTCTCCTCTTTTTATGTCTACAGCTCTCGTATGCTCATGCACCGGCATATTTTCGACTTCCAGATACCGGAGCAGCTTGGCAAGAAAACAGACCGGGTGGAACTGGGCCTGATCGTGCATCATTAAGGCTTTTTTTACATGGAAAGGAAGTTCGTGCTTTTCTGTCAATTTTCCGTCCAAACCGAGTTTCTGATAGGCCTCCGCTTCTTTGTCCAAAAGCCGGGATCCGTCTTCTGTTTCTGCATAGAGAATCGCCGGACGCCGCTCGAATCCACAGTCAATATCCAGCTTGCGGCACATTCTCTCTGTCCAGGCGATGGCATCTTCCTGGGCATCGTAATATAAGGCCGCCTTATCTTCCCCAAACGTATCCATCATCGAGGCGTAACCGGCTCCGTGCTGGGAAGTCACTTTGGCTGTTGTATATCCTGTAGCTCCTCCGCCCATCTGTCCGGCATCAATCAAAGCGGTACGAAAGCCTCTTCTCGCCAGCACGAAAGCTGTCGTCACCCCGGCTATTCCGCCTCCGATCACGCACACTTCCGTATCCAGGTCCTTTTCCAGTGCTGGAAAGGACTGCAGCTCTTTTTCCCTCCAGAGTGACGAAGCGCGTAAAGGCAGTTCCTTTTTCATACATAACTCCCCCTCTTCTGATTGCCTGCTGTTATTTCTTTTATTCCCAGGGAAGATTTAACCAAAACAAAATTATTTGAAAATTCCTCCTTTTATGGTATTATGAAAACGCTTACAGATTTACGTATTTACCATATAAACAGGAGGGTGATCGTGAATGAAATATGCAGTACCTAACTCAAAAGACAGTGTAGTACACTTCAAAGAAAAATACGATAACTATATTGGCGGGAAATTCCAGCCGCCGGCAAACGGGGAATATTTTGATAACGTAACTCCCGTCACAGGAGAAGTGTTTACAAAAATGGCCCGCTCCTCCAAAGAAGATATCGAGTCTGCACTCGATGCTGCACACGAAGCAAAAGCAGACTGGGGCATGATGTCTGTAACAGAAAGAGCCGGCATTCTGAATAAAATAGCCGACCGGATGGAAGCAAACCTGGAAAAGCTTGCTGTAGCAGAAACGTGGGAAAATGGAAAAGCCGTCCGTGAAACACTCGCTGCCGATATTCCGCTCGCCATCGATCACTACCGCTATTTTGCTTCTGCCATCCGCACGCAGGAAGGCGGTATCAGCCAGATAGACAAGGACACCGTCGCCTATCACTTTCATGAGCCGATCGGCGTTGTAGGCCAGATTATTCCGTGGAACTTCCCGATTCTGATGGCAGCGTGGAAAATTGCACCGGCCCTTGCGGGAGGAAACTGTATCGTGCTGAAGCCGGCCGAGCAGACACCTTCCTCCATCTTCGTATGGCTTGAGCTGATTGAAGATCTTCTGCCGCCCGGCGTGCTGAACGTTGTCAGTGGATTCGGTGTGGAGGCCGGAAAGCCGCTGGCCTCCAACCCCCGTATTGACAAAATCGCCTTCACAGGAGAAACGACGACCGGACGCCTGATCATGCAGTACGCTTCTGAAAACATTATTCCAGTGACGCTCGAACTCGGCGGAAAGTCACCAAACCTTTTCTTCGAGGACGTCATGCAGCAGGAGGATTCCTACCTTGATAAAGCTCTCGAAGGATTCACGATGTTCGCCCTGAACCAGGGGGAAGTATGTACGTGTCCTTCCCGGGCCCTGATTCAGGAATCCATTTACGATAAATTTATGGAAAAAGCAGTGGAACGCGTCAAGAAAATTAAATTAGGTGATCCGCTCGATACAGAAACGATGATGGGAGCCCAGGCCTCCAAGGAACAGTTTGACAAAATCCTTTCCTACCTTGATATCGGAAAGCAGGAAGGTGCCAAACTTATCTGCGGAGGTGAAAGAGCAGAGCTCGAAGGTCATCTGAGCGGCGGATATTACGTGCAGCCGACGATTTTTGAAGGGCACAACAAAATGCGTATCTTCCAGGAAGAAATTTTCGGTCCGGTTCTTTCTGTTACAAGCTTTAAGGATAAAGAAGAAGCGCTCGAAACTGCCAACGATACGCTTTACGGCCTTGGAGCCGGCCTCTGGACACGAAACGTCAACACAGCGTATCATTTTGGACGGGCTATCCAGGCCGGGCGCGTATGGACGAACTGCTTCCATGACTACCCGGCCCACGCTGCCTTCGGCGGGTACAAAAAATCCGGTATCGGACGGGAAAATCACCTCATGATGCTCAGCCACTACCAACGGACAAAGAACCTGCTCGTCAGCTACAGCGAAGAGCCGAAAGGATTCTTCTAAGAAAGGGATGAAACAACATGGCAGAACGTGTAACAGCGACCGATGCAGCGCTTGACCTGATTGAAAATTTGAAAAAACGACACGGCCCGCTTATGTTCCATCAGTCGGGAGGCTGCTGTGACGGCAGCTCCCCGATGTGCTATCCGGATGGTGAACTGCGGATTGGAGAGCAGGACGTACATCTCGGAGAAATCGGCGGCTCCCCGTTTTATATTGCTAAAGATCAGTATGAATACTGGAAGCATACTCAGCTGATCATCGATGTTGTGGACGGACGCGGCGGCATGTTTTCCCTCGAAGGACCGGAAGGAAAACGTTTCCTGACACGGTCCCGGGTTTTCGATGAGGAAGAAAGAAAAGAACTGCAGCTGTAACCGTTCTGGACATTTACTGTCACATGCCTTATACTGCATCTAACAACATACATTTATCCAGAGTGGATGACAGATCTGGCTCGACGACTCCACGGCAACCTGCTTACGCAAGGTGCCCCTTCCAGCAAAGCAGAAGCTTTGAGTGATGAATGAACAGGTACGGGCTGATCCCCGGTTTCATTACTTTTTATGAAACCGGGGATTTTTTGTTCTTCTATTTGGAAATGTATGTTGAATTTCTTTAAGAGGAGCGATTGCAATGAGCATGGCATTTGGTTACTTCAGTAAAGCTGTCACACCCGAGAAATTTTTTGAAACCGTCGCAGAAATACTGGGCAGAAAAATGAAAGACTTCGTCTACGAAGTGGATGCAGGCCAGTCATTTCTCAACGGGAGTTTTTATATTGTCATCCAGGGCGGAAGGGAAAGGTATAAGCTTAATCTGACGAAAGAAAAATCCGCTGAGCTTCAGGATAAGGCTCCTTATGCTCTGGAAAATTTCCTGTGGGGAGAACTGGAAAAGCAGGGACTTCCAGCTCATAAATTCCGGTGATGATGCTAAAGCTTCCAGATGATTGCTGAAGCTGGGATTTAACTTAAAAATCCCTGTCCGCCGATCCATTAAAATAAGGCTGTCTCCGATTTTTGCAGAGACAGCCTTATTTCACTTTGTTAAAAGTGCTCATATATGTCCCCACCCAGCCCGCTGCGGTGGAAAATGTGTGACTTCTGCACAGCTCTTATGCCCCTGCTTCCCGGACAATATTCTGGACCAATTTTTGAATGCCCTGTCTGCGTGTGCGGGTGGTAGAAAGCTTCTGTTTTAGTTTTCCTTTAAAATTAACTGGTTTTTTACAGCCTTCATAAATAAGCTCCGTTTCATTTTCATTAATTTTAATAAGAACGAAACGCAGTTTCACTTCAAAAGCATTATCGAGAAAGAAATGCAGCTCTTTCTCCTTTCGGGAGGGGCTGTCGAGATACTGGGTGGTTTCCACAATGTATGTTTCTGTTTTTCTTCCGTCCTGGGAAGTCTGACGGTACCTAGCACCAATCGTATCCGATTTTCCCTCAATCAGTTTGTGTTCGGTGACCTTGGGCATAAGTTTCGTTACATGCTGATCCTGAAATATATTCCATACTACTTCAATGTGGGTCGGAACAAGCGTTTTCTCCTTCCACTCCATAATGAATACGGCCCCCTCACAATCTTTCTTGTTCCTCTATTATCCGCTGAAAAAGGCTTGATGTTCAAGCGGACTGTTTGTGTTTTTTTATGAGAAATCGCGGTTCAAATATGAAGGAAAACGGTATAAACAAGAATTTTGTTATTTCTGAAGGGAGTTTCTAATTTCCCGCAGAAGTAACGTTTGTTCATCCGGCTCTGACGTTTGTTTCTTTTTCAGCATCTGATAAGCTTTCACAAAAATGAAAAGAGACAGGACAATAATACCGAAATCGATTAAGGCCTGCAGAAACATCCCGTAACGCACTTCTGCTTCTCCAATAATGACTGCTGCACTTTCAATGTTAACCCCGCCAATGAGGATACCGATCAGCGGAGTCATAATATGATTTACAAAGGCGGAAATAACCTGGCCAAAAGCTGCTGCAAAAACGACTGCAACTGCTAAATCCACTACGTTTCCTTTTAATGCAAACTCCTTCAGTTCCTTAACCATAAACGACCTCCTCCTGCTTTGGATATTCATGCCATTTTACTACAGGAGATACATGAAAAGAAACATTAACAAAGGACTAACGGGATCTACAGCCGTTTGATACGATCTTTTTTCTTTCTGTGAATGCAAAGCCCCGGGTTAATAGAAGAGTGCCTGCGGCTCTTTTAACGAATGGTAACCCCTGCTCATGAAAAGCAGGTGCTTCTCTTTATAACAAGTGGAAGAAGGAGGTCGGCCGGAAGATCCCGCAAGGCGTAAATCTAAGGAAGCTGGTGATCTCCTTCACAGCAGAGCGGAAGCGAAGTTTCCTCCAGCCGCCAATCAAAAAAAACTGCCCCCGGCATTCAGGACCAGCTTTTGTTATAAGCAGCAAAGAGGCTCCGTATCATTCACAATAACAGCTTTTTTGTCCTCTTCTGTATCTTCATGCGTTATCTCCAGGAGCTCATGCCGCCTTTTACGTTAACGACATTCGTAAATCCCTGCTTTTTTAACGTTTTTGCTGCCCGGCTGCTGCGCATGCCGCTTTGGCATATAAGCATCGTTTCCCTGTTTTTGTCCAGCTTGTCTGATTTGGAACCAAGCTGATGCAGCGGGATATTTTTAAAATCCCGGATGTGGTTTCCTTTATATTCAGCAGGCGTTCTGACATCGATATACTGAACGTCTTTTTCTCCGAGACGTGATTTTAATTCTTCTGCAGAAATGCTTTTGACGCCTTTAGCCGGCATAAACATTTTCCAGAAAAGGAAAACGGCGGCGCCTGCAAACGCAATGTTAATAAGAAAATCCATCTGTTTTTCTTCCCCCTTTGTATAATACTCCTCATTATCTGCATACATCTGTCACATCCAAATACCTATATGGGTATATTACCACCTGTATTTCTCTTTGTCAACGACTCTGAAAAACGGGAAACATGACAGAAGCCGCCCGGAAATATCCGGACGGCTTCTGCTTTTATGAAGATCTTTAAGGGGGAAATCTTCATGAAAAAAAGTGGGGGTATGCTTAACTTCTTACAGCTTCCACTATAACAGGTTTCCCCAAAATAGTTGTCGCATAAACCTCTAGAAAATGAAAAGAAATCTAAAATAATTGCTGAAAAATCAGCGGCAGCTTTTATTCTGCTTCCTGCCATACCTTCAGCAGTGTTCGAAGCATGTCCGGTGTATGTCTGAACGCATTGTCCCGGTGCAGACGTTCCGTCCGCTGGTGCGGATCTTTACCGAACGGTCCGATGTTGAGAACCGGCGCCTGAAGCTTTTTCATTTCACGGAAAGGGATCGTGTATTTTTCTCCCCATACCGGGGTGTTTCGACGGTAGACATCGAGCTCGCTTTCATCTTTTTCATAATTAACGTAGCTGAGGTCGCATATACCATTAAAATAATGGATTCTTTTCATCGGAAAGTCGCTGCTTTCAGATGCTTTTTCAATTTCCTCTACTGCCTTTTCGATCTTCTCTACGTAGGATGAATTGACGGAAGGATAATATGGCGGGGCATAAAATATTACTGCCGCCGGCGCGAGCTCCGGACAGAGCAGCATCCATTCCCCTGCCAGCCGGACAGACTGTTCACGATCATCCCACGCTTCTGCCTCTGTCACCATCCGCACCGACTCTCCAATAATATCCTCATCAAATTTTTCCACCACGTAGCGGTAAAGTTCTTCATAGCGGATCGTCCGGACAGCACCCATTCCTTCGATCCCCTCCCGCCGGCAGAGAGCTTTATAATCACGGCTGCACCTCTCCATCGCTTTTTTAACAGTATCTTCAAAAATGCCGAGAATTTCTCCGGCATCTTTCTCCAGTGTAAAAACATTGAACAGCGAGGCAGCCCGGTACGGTGTCTGCGTGGAATATTCTGTTTTCAGATCCCTCAGCTGAAGAGACACCGGGAGAGGTGTTTTTTCCCCGAATTTTTCTTCACGAAATGAAGGATTCCACTCCATATCCTGAGAAACATAGGAGGACATATAGGTGGCTGTGATGCCGCTCAGCGGTTCTCCGACATGCGTTTCCTTTCCGAAAAACAGAGCGGCAGGCATTATTTTCCCCATCGCACCAGTATAAATGTAATGAAGGGAATCTCCCGGCCTCTGCGTAAAAGAAGGCTCGCTGTTTAAAAACAAGGAATAGGAAAGCTCATGCTGTTCCTGCAGCTGCAGCAGCTCAGGTACGGCCGTCCGCATACCGACGGAATCCACCTCTTCATCAGGTACTGTTATGATCAGCAGGTTCATCGGCCATTCTTCGGCTATTGCCTGTTCAATGAGATGCAGATGCAGAACAATACCCATTTTCATGTCCATCGTCCCACGCCCAAAAAGATAATCCCCCGATTCCAGATCTATCCTGGCTGCTTCCGGCAGCGTCTCCGCCTCTTCCCCGAATTTTTTAGTAAGCGTCCGCGGCTCGAAAGCAAACGGCTCCAGATGACCGTATTCTTCTGTCTGTACTGTATCAAAGTGGCTCAGCAGTACGACAGTATTTTTAATTCCCGCATCCGGATGCCGGTACAGGGCCGTCAATGACCGTCTCCCTTTATCTGCGTCATGCAGCCTCACGTGATTTTTGTACTTCTGAAAATAAGGAAGCTGCCGGAGCTTATCCTGCAGCTTGATAGGAAAATCTTTTTCTCCCTGGGAAAACGTCCGGCTCTCCCAGCTTGTCAATTCGCACAATAAATCTTCCATGGCATCTGCAGTGTTCCAGAACATGCCAGCGTCCTCCTCCGTTTTTAGACTTCTTCCAACTTCTATTTTGTTCGCTTCCACTACCTGTATTTCCTCTTTTAGTTTTCCTGAAATATTTCCGGAAAGCTGAAAATCCGTAAAAATAAGATGTCCGCTCCAATGTTAAATTGGAACGGACATCTTTCAGAAGGTCGTTACATAAACATATTTGTGTAAGCGAGAAATAAAACGAATGCTGTTCCTGCCAGGAACACAATTTTCTGGGATGGTCAAAGCGCCCGCCAGATTTTTTTCATATACTTCCCTCCCATTAATACCTCTACCCGTATTATATCAGCACATTTCTCTCTGTAAAAGGAAAGCGGGTTGTTCCCCCCGGAATCTTTTTGTACAGTAAAAGAAAAACGGAGGTTATTTGATGGCTGCTATTACAATCCGCCCGTCCATAAAGGAAGACGCCGGGGCTTTGCTGAAGCTTGCCCGTCTTACAGCAGAAGAAGGCTTTGGTCTCGCTTCGCCGGAAGAATTCTCTACTACAGAAGATACATTTAAAAAAAGAATTGCCGCCTTTCAAAACCTTCCCCAGGAAAGCTGCATGCTGACCGCGGAAGCTGGAGAAACAGTCGCCGGCCAGCTTTCCTTCTTCCGCAGGCCGGAGGAAAAATACCGCCACCACGGAAGCTTCAGTATGAGTCTCTTTCCCGAATGGCGCGGCCGGGGTGCCGGTCACCAGCTGGTGAAATCTTTTCTTTCCTGGGCGGACACTGCCGGGGGACTGGAAAAAATCACGCTGGAAGTACTGGCCGGCAACGAATCGGCGCAGCGGCTGTACCGGAATTTCGGTTTTATCGAAGAAGGACGGCTCGTCCGCCATGTGAAGTTTCGTGGCCGGTATGAAGACCTTCTGCTAATGGCACGTCTGAAAGGCAGGCACGGCTTTTCCCCTTCTGGTGTTTAAACGGTACTTTCTGTGGGAAAAGACAGTTAAAACTGTTTACAGGAGGAGATGCTCATGGCACAGCACCGTTTAAATGAACTTGAAATAGGAAAGAATTATCTGGCAAAAGAACTCGACAGCTTCGTTTCCACAACAGATGTCGTTATTCTGTCGTCAAACGAAGAACAGCTGTTTACTGATCCGGACCGGGAATACCGGGTTTCTGGTTCTTATAAAGGTTTTTTTGAACACTCGTCTGAAGATGGCGAAAAATATTACCGTGAAAAAAGAGCGTACGTTGTAGAAAAAGTATAAGCTGCTGCACAGGATGGCCCGAGGGTCATCCTTTTTTATGCACAAAAAAGCCTGTTCTACGTGATTGACAGGGCAAATTAATTTAAAAGTCCGCACTCCGGAATCATTCCAGCTGATTGGAATAGTCGAAAACTCTTACGCAGCCGGTCGGCAGCCCCACGATTTAAACTTCTCACGAAAAATTAACTCCTTCTACTTTTTCTTTTCTTTTTTCTTTTTTTCATTTCTCCAGGCATGAATCTGCGAGCTCAGCCGGTCCATCTTCTTTTCGTAACGGACAAGCAGATACAAGGTAACAGCTCCCGGAAATCCTACGTTTTCCAGCAGTGTCGTCCACTCATATGGAATCATCCGGCATTCCCTCCTTTGTTCCGTCGTTTCTTTTCAAAGAGATAAAACAGACGGAATTCACAACTGTCTGAAATTTACACTTGCCGAATGAAGCATTCTGTCTTAATATAAGAACATACGTTCCTGTTTCGGTTGTGAGTCAACTTCTTCTTCCTCCTTTATCTGGTAACAGCACGGAAGGGAGGATACCTAACATGCCGATTGACAACAAGCACCTTTCCCCACAGGAAAAAAAAGCTTTCAGAAGGTTTCAGCATCAGCATCAGCTGCTGTTCCAAAATCCTCTGATCCGCTCTTTTTTTAAACAAAGTGATCATCAGAAGCTTTTAACAAACTACCTTCTCCAGCCTGATACAGCAGCCTGGAAAGCATTGGACGATGCGTTCCGGGATTATTATACCGGTGTGAAAATCGTTCACTATTTATCACAGACACTGCACTGGAAAGCAGTGCAGTTTGATAAACAGCTCCGCCGGGAAGCGGAACGGTTCCTGCTCACTGCCGGAGAGGAAGAGGGAAGAAGTTATCCGGAAGAGACGGAAGAAAAGGAGGAGCTTTACTGGCTGGAAACTCCCCGGCTGCCTCTCACCGAAAAAATCGGTGATCCCGATCTTCTGGAATGCTGGAAAAAACTCACGCCAAGACAGCAGCAGGTCCTTCACTACCGCTACAGTGAAGGTCTCAGCCTGACCGAAACAGGACGGATACTTCATATTACCCAGCAGGGAGCGTCAAAAATTCACCAGACAGCCCTCAGGCAGCTGAGGGAAGGATTAAAACAAAAAGGAGGCGGTGGGGAACAATGAAAGAATGGAGACTGTTAATCGAACAGGCACAGACCGGCCACGAAGCAAGCAGGCAGAAGATACTTGAAAAACTTGAACCTAAAATAAATAAATCCCTGCGGCAGACCACTCATCAGAACCGCGCGGATTTAAAACAGGAGCTGGTCATAAAAACACTCATAGCCGTTCAGGAATTCGACACCCGTTCGGTTCCCGGTTTCTGGCACTTTGTAGAGGAGTCAGAGCCGCCGAAAGCTGCCCGTCAGGCAGGAAAATAAAAAAGAAGGGGTCCGCATGACAACGCGGCACTCCTTCCTTTTTATTTTCGCTGTGTTAAAGTTCGCTGTTAATACTTGGAGAAAGCTATACGCTGCCCTGCGGCTGCTGCAGGGAAATTAAAACCGTTTTATCGATAAAGAAACAGTTCTCGCTCCGTAACGGCGGAGACGCCGGTGGGAATAAGCGCAGTCAGAAGATCCTTTTCCATGGCCTGCGCCAAACAGCTGAAGACCAGCCCCACGGCAGGCTCGGTAAGAGAAGGAGCTTATACAACAACTGGATTAAATATTCTGCATCGATCATTTAATCAACAAACTAAAAGTGCCCCGGAAAATTCCGGGGCACTTTCATATTATATTAATCTTCTACGAGCTCATACACACCGTCTTCGTTGTGCGTTTCCTGGCCGGTAATCGGCGGATCGAATACGCACACCATACGCATGTCTGTATACGCACGGAGATAGTGCTCGTCGTGCTTATCAAGGGCATAGATTTCGTTAGCTTTGATCGGCCATACTTTGCCGTCTGCCACTGTTTCTACTTCCCCTTCTCCTTCGATGCAGTACACAGCTTCCAGATGATTCTGGTACCAGATGTGTGTTTCTGTACCTGCTTTAATAACTGTGTCGTGCACGGAATAGCCCATGTTGTCTTTTTTCAGAAGAAGACGACGACTCTCCCAGTTGTCGGATTTTACGTGCTGGTCGGAATTAATAACATCTTCAAGACGTACTACTTTCATGATGAATGCCTCCTGTGATCTTTTCGGATATTTTTTAGTTAGTTACTGTTTCTTTTTTTAGATTCATGGACTCAATAGCTTCCTGAATACTCTTTTCGATAATATCCAGACCAGCCTGGAGTCCTTCCTCATCGATATTAATCGGTGGGAAAAGCTTGAATACCTGGTCGTGTCCTCCGGCTGTTTCCATGATCAGACGATGTTCAAAGGCATGTTCTGCTACTTTCTCGCTGAAGCCTTCGACATCAGAAGAAATTCCCTGCATCAGGCCGCGCCCTTTCAGGCTTCCCTTCATTTCCGGATACTTCTCGATCATGTCGCTGAGGAACTTCGTTACTTTATCTGCTTTACGCTGAATGCTCTTTTCAAACTGCGGATCTTCCCAGTAAGTGAAAGATTCTGCCGCTGTAACAAATGCCATGTTATTACCGCGGAACGTTCCGTTGTGCTCACCCGGCTTCCACTTATCAAGCTCCGGCTTAATGAGCGTGATTGCAAGCGGCAGACCGTATCCGCCGATGGATTTGGACAGGCAGATAACGTCCGGCTTGATGCCTGCAGGTTCAAAAGAGAAGAACGTACCAGTACGGCCTACACCAGCCTGAACATCGTCCACGATAAGAAGAATACCCCACTCACGGCAGATTTTTTCCAGACGCTGCATCCATTCAATACTTGCTGCGTTAATACCGCCTTCACCCTGCACTGTTTCAAAAATAACAGCAGCAGGTACGGCTACGCCGCTTCCGTTGTCTTCAAGAAAACGCTCGAAGTATTCAAGGGGATCATTGTCGCCTTCCACAAAGTTGTCATAAGGCATCGTTACCGTATGGCTGAGTGGAATACCTGCTCCTTTACGCTTCATGGAGTTTCCTGTTACGGCAAGAGAACCGATCGTCATGCCGTGGAAACCATTCGTAAAGCTTACGATATCGGTGCGCCCGGTCATTTTACGTGCAATCTTCAGGGCACTTTCCACTGTATTTGTTCCTGTTGGTCCCGGGAACATTACTCTGTAGTCCATGTCACGGGGTTTCAGGATAATTTCATTCAATTTATCAAGAAATTCTACTTTTGCATCCGTTGCTTTATCCAAAGAGTGTGTAATGCCGTCGTCTAAAATATAATCCACGAGCTTTTTCTTCATCCCCGGCTCGTTGTGTCCGTAGTTCAGGGCTCCGGCACCGGCGAAGAAATCGATATATTCGTTGCCGTCTTCGTCCCAGATTTTATAACCGCGGGCTTTCGTAAATACGGCCGGAAAGCTTCGTACATAGCTTCGTACACTGGATTCAAGTTCTTCAATAAGCTGTAGTTTGTTATTCATGGATCAAGGTCCTCCTAATTAATAGTTAGAAACCATTGTCTCAAGCGAGCGGTTTACTATACTCTTTGGTCAGTTGAACGTTTTATTTTTTCAGCGGGCCGATGCGGTACGTGTACTCTGCTTCGCCCTCTTCCGGGAAAACATCGGCCGGAAATGTTTCTTTTACTTCAAAGGAAGTATCATATTCCTTCGCGAGTTTCTTAAACAGCGCCTGGGACGCGGAATTATCTTTTGTAATTGTTGCCTCCAGGTATTTCACGTCACTGGCTGCGTCACGAGTCACCAATTCTTCCAGCATTTTGTAGCCGACACCTTTTCCACGCTGGGAATCGTCGACCCCTACCTGCCAGACAAAAACAACGTCCGGATGTTCCGGCTGGATAAACCCTGTGATAAAGCCAACAACCTCGCCGCGTTCTTTGGCGACGACACAAGTTTCCGAGAAGTATTCTGCCATCATGATGTACTTGTAGGCAGAGTTAAGATCTAAAGATGTCTTCTTTGCCAGATTCCACATCCCCTGACCGTCTTCTTTGGACGGCTGCTCCAACGTGAAAGTCTCAATAACAGGAGTCGCTGTAGCGCTGTTACTCATAACAAAAAACCACCTTTACTTTTATTTGGCTGCGGGAAGAAATATTTCTTCCGGCAGATAATCTACCGTTTTTCAACACTTTTAATGATAGGGGGCTTTCAAACAATTCGCAAACGCACTAAATGGGCTTTAATAACCAAATAATTGTATGACTATAGCTTAATACCGGTCAGACCACTCGCTTTACAAATAACTGCCGAATATTAGCAATTACA
>PWLM01000221.1 GCA_003560495.1 Bacillus sp. (in: firmicutes)
GGGAAATTGAGCACCAGATGACCGATTCTGATGCCAAAGTGATGATCTGCCTTGATCTTGTCTATCCACGGGTAGCTAAAGTAAAGGAAAAAACACCGCTCACGCACATTATTGTAACCGGCATTAAAGACTATCTGCCATTTCCTAAAAATAAAATCTATCCGTTTATTCAAAAGAAAAATACCGGTATTAAAGTGGATATTACTTATTCCAGTACCCTGCTTTCATTTACAGAACTGATCGAAAAAGGGCGGGCGGAAGAAATACCGGTCGATGTGAATCCAAAAGAAGACCTGGCGCTGCTGCAGTATACGGGAGGTACGACGGGCCCTGCAAAGGGTGTCATGCTGACCCACTACAACCTGGTCGTAAACACCCAGCAGTGTGAAGAGTGGATGTATAAGCTGCAGCCCGGAGAAGAAGTAATTATCGCTGCCCTGCCGTTCTTTCATGTGTACGGTATGACGACCGTCATGAATCTTTCGGTCCGTATGGCTTTTAAAATGATTATCATTCCTAAATTTGATCCGAAAGAAATTTTAAAATCCATTGAAAAACATAAAGCAACCCTTTACCCGGGAGCACCGACGATGTATATCGGCCTGCTGAACCATCCGGATATCAAAAAATATGACCTTTCCTCCATCAAAGCCTGTATCAGCGGATCGGCCCCGCTGCCTGTGGAAGTGCAGACAAAGTTTGAGGAAGTAACAAACGGAAGGCTCGTGGAAGGCTACGGTCTGACCGAAACATCGCCGGTGGCCGTTTCGAACCTTCTCTGGGGAAGACGTAAACAGGGTTCCATAGGACTTCCGTGGCCGGATACAGATGTCAAAGTACTTTCTGCTGAAACAGGAGAGGAAGCGGCACCGAACGAAGTCGGAGAGCTGATGGTCAAAGGTCCCCAGGTGATGAAAGGCTATTGGAAACAGCCGGAGGCCACCCAGGCAAGTTTTATGGAGGGCTGGCTTCTGACCGGTGATATGGGATATATGGATGAAGAAGGCTTCTTCTATATTGTGGACCGCAAAAAGGATATGATTATCGCCGGCGGTTTCAACATTTATCCACGTGAAATTGAAGAAGTGCTTTACGAATATGAAGGTGTTCAGGAAGTGTGTGTCATCGGTGTGCCGGACCCTTACCGTGGGGAGACGGTCAAGGCGTTTGTCGTACCGAAAGAAGGGGTGGAACTCTCAGAGGACGCCCTGGACGAGCACTGCAGGAACTATCTGGCTTCCTTCAAAGTACCGCAGTACTATGAGTTCCGCGAAGAGCTTCCAAAGACGATGGTCGGGAAGATACTCCGCCGGGTGCTCGTGGAAGAAGAACGGGAAAAGCACAAAAAATAAACTTGGAAGGAGCCGGCTGTGTCCGGCTTCTCTTCCTGGTTACTAAAGAGAGATGTTAATCTGCATCAGGAATGGGCATCAGGAGGATATAATATGCTTACAGAAACAATTGCGAGGCCTTGGCTCAGCCAGTATCCAGATGCAATTCCGGAATCCCTGGAATATCCGGACAAAACACTTCAATCATTTCTGAAAGAAGGAGCACAGGAAGAGCCGGATAAAAAAATTCTCGATTTTATGGGCCGATCTATGACATTTAAAGAAGTTTACGAGCAGGCAGAGCGCTTTGCTGCCGGACTGCAGAAGCTGGGGGTACATAAAGGAGACCGGGTGGCAGTCATGCTTGCCAATACGCCTCAGTCGGTCATCAGCTATTACGGGATATTGCTGGCCGGAGGTATCGTAGTCCAGACAAATCCACTTTATGTCGAACGGGAACTGGAGCATCAGATGGTTGATTCGGGGGCGAAAGTAATCGTATGCCTGGATTTAGTGTACCCTAAAGTTCAGGCAGTAAGGAAAAATACCGGTCTCGAGCACGTTATCGTAACAAAAATTGCAGACTATCTGCCGTTTCCAAAAAATATGGTTTATCCTTTTATTCAAAAAAAGAACACGGGTCTTAAAGTCGACGTTTCCTATGACGGCAGTAATCACAGTTTTGTTCATATGGTGAAAAATACCACAAACCGCCTGGAGCCGGTTGAAACGGATCCGAACAGCGATCTGGCGCTGCTGCAGTATACGGGAGGAACGACAGGCGCTGCAAAGGGAGTGATGCTCACTCACAAAAATCTTGTGGCCAACACGATCCAGTGCATAAGGTGGATGCACGGCCTCCGGTACGGGGAGGAAGTCATTCTATGCGCCCTGCCTTTCTTCCACGTATACGGTATGACGGTCGGAATGAATTATTCCATTATGCACCGATCCAAAATGGTCATTCTTCCGAAATTTGATACGAAGCAGACGCTGAAAGCCATTGAACGTCATAAGGTAAGTATATTTCCAGGAGCACCGACGATGTATATCGGTCTGATTAACGATCCGAATGTCCAAAAATTCGACCTTTCCTCCATCAAAGTGTGCATCAGCGGCTCTGCTCCACTCCCTGTGGAAGTTCAGCAGCGGTTTGAAACGCTGACAGGTGGAAAGCTGTCGGAAGGGTTCGGCCTGACGGAAGCTTCTCCTGTCACCCATTTTAATTTAATGTGGGGAAAACGACCGACAGGCAGTATCGGCCTGCCGTGGCCGGATACGGACGTGATGATTTTGTCTGCGGAAACCGGGGAGGAAGCATCACCGAAAGAAGTCGGAGAGCTGCTCATACGCGGACCGCAGGTAATGCAGGGCTACTGGAACCGGCCGGAGGACACAGCACAGACGATGCAGAACGGCTGGCTGTATACCGGGGATATGGGATACATGGATGAAGAAGGCTTCTTTTATATCGTTGACCGGAAAAAAGATATGATCATTGCCGGAGGCTTTAACATTTATCCGCGGGAAATAGAAGAAGTGCTCTTTGAGCACGAAGCGGTGAAGGAAGCGGTAGCTGTAGGTCTTCCCGATCCTTACCGTGGAGAAACCGTAAAAGTATTTATCGTTCTGAAAGAAGGCAAGGATGTATCTGAAAAAGAACTGGATAAATACTGCCGCACACAGCTGTCATCCTATAAAGTACCGCGTCTGTATGAATTCCGGGAGGAACTGCCAAAAACGATGGTAGGTAAAGTACTCCGTCGTGCTCTTCAGGAAGAAGAAAAAGAGCGCCAGAAGTCTAGCTAATTCTCTCAGATTCCGGTAAGATAAGGACAGATAAAACTTTTCCGCTCCTCTCGTTGACAGACGGAGCGGAATTCGGTATTATCAGAATATGAATGAATGATCATTCATTTTTTTACCGGTCAGAATAGGAGTCGACACCAATGGCAAAAAAAAGAGGTCAAAAATACGAAAAGATTATTAATGCGGCTGTGAAAGTTATTGCGGAAAACGGCTATCATCATTCCCAGGTCTCAAAAATAGCAAAGGAAGCAGGCGTCGCAGACGGAACGATCTATCTTTACTTCAACAACAAAGAAGATCTCCTGATTTCATTATTTGAAGAAAAAATGGGAGTTTTTGTTGATTACATTAAAGACAAAATACAGTATGCTACATCTATAGAGGAAAAGTTATACATTTTAATTTATACGCATCTCACCCTCCTCGAAAAAGATCATGACCTTGCGCTGGTTACCCAGCTGGAGCTGAGACAGTCCAATATTTCGATACGCTTTAAAGTCAACGAAGTATTGAAAGACTATCTTGGACTGATTGATTCTATTATTGAAGAAGGAAAAGATTCCGGGGCATTTGATAAAAATATTGATACACGCATGATGCGCCAGGTAATTTTCGGATCCATCGATGAGGTGGTGACCAACTGGGTAATGAAAGACCACCGCTATGCGCTCTCACCGCTTGCGGAGTCCCTGCACAAGTTCCTGATGAAAGGGTTGAATGCACCTCAGAGAATGGAGGAACAAAGATGAGTGACTGGCAGTTTATTTCCACGAAAGTAGAAAATCGTATCGGTATGATTACGATGAACAAACCCCCTGCTAATGCTCTTTCCCAGAGTATGATTCTTGAAATTGGTCATGCTATGGAAGCATTTCTCGAAGAGGAGGAAGTACGAGTGATTGTGCTTCACGGAGAGGGGAAGTTTTTTGCAGCCGGAGCAGACATTAAGGAATTTACCGGTATTAAACACGGTGATGAATTTGCGGATCTGGCAAGAGAAGGTCAGCGGATTTTCCGCCAGATGGAAACGGCTTCCAAGCCGATAATTGCAGCGATCCACGGTGCGGCCCTCGGCGGCGGCCTGGAACTTGCTATGGCCTGTCATATGAGGATTGCCTGCGAAAAAACAAAACTCGGACTTCCGGAACTTCAGCTCGGTCTTGTGCCGGGGTTTGCTGGAACCCAGCGGCTTCCTAAACTCGTCGGGAAATCCAAGGCGATGGAAATGCTGCTGACTTCTGAACCGATGAGCGCTCAGGAAGCGGAAAAGCACGGCCTGATCAACCGGTCGGTCCCGGAAGGAACCCATCTGGAAGAAGCGGTGAAAATCGCAGAAGCTGCCCGGTACAAAGGGGCAAAAACAGTACAGTTTATTATCGAACTGCTTCAGCACGCGGAAACTGATCCTATCGAGCGGGGACAGGAAAAAGAAGCAGTCCGTTTCGGGGATGCTTTTGAATCATCGGATGCTAAAGAAGGAATTAGTGCTTTTCTTGAAAAAAGAAAGCCGGAATTTCAGGATAAATAAGCTGTTTTTTCAGCTTTTTTATATAAGTTATATGAAAGCGCTTCAAAGCGCAGTAAACATAGGAGGGAATAGCATGAACATTTTTGTTATATTAAAGCGTACGTTTGACACAGAAGAAAAAATCCAGATTAACAATGGAGAAATTGTAGATGACGGAGCAGAATTCATCATCAATCCATACGACGAATACGCGGTGGAAGAAGCAATTCAGCTCCGCGATGAGCACGGCGGGGAAGTAACTGTCGTTACAGTCGGCGAGGAAGAAGCGGAGAAACAGCTGCGCACGGCGCTCGCAATGGGAGCTGATAAAGCCGTACTTATCGATAATGAAGATGTGGAAGATGGAGATACTTTCACTACACAGGCGCTGCTTACTGCATACTTTAAAGACCAGGAAGCAGATATTATTCTCGGTGGAAACGTAGCTGTCGACGGAGGATCCGGACAGGTAGGGCCGCGCCTTGCTGACCAGCTCGGCATCAACCACGTTACGTCCATCACAGATATTGTGATTGAAGGCGGCACAGCTAAAATTGAGAAAGATGTCGAAGGGGACCAGATGATGCTTGAAGTACCGCTTCCAGTCCTCGTAACCGCCCAGCAGGGATTGAATGAGCCCCGCTACCCATCTCTTCCGGGGATTATGAAAGCAAAAAAGAAGCCTTTGGAAACGCTGGATCTTGATGATCTGGACCTTGATGAGGAAGATGTGGAAGGAAAAACAAAAACAGTGGACCGTTATCTTCCACCGGAAAAGCAGGCCGGCAGAATGCTCGAAGGAGAGACTGAGCAGCAAGTATCTGAGCTTGTAACTCTTCTTAAAAACGAAGCAAAAGTAATATAAGTGCAGACGACTAGAAAGGGTGACGTATAATGACAAAACAGCTTGTAATCAGTGAAGTAAAAGATGGAGGCTTTCGTAACGTATCGTTCGAAGCCGTTGGTGCTGCCAAAATGGTGGATGAAAGCGCGGAAATTGTCGGTGTCGTTCTTGGGGACGGCGTGTCTTCCATTGCAGATGAATTGTTTCACTACGGAGCAGACCGGGTGATTTCTGCAGATTCAGATAAACTGAAAGAATACACCCCGGAAGCCTATAGCCAGGTGCTTATGCAGGTTATTGAGCAGGAAAATCCGGACGGAATCGTCATGGGACACACGTCCATCGGCCGCGATGTAACACCGAAGCTTGCGAGCAGACTTGGATCCGGACTTGTTTCCGATGTGGTGGCCATCGAAGGCGGGGCTACATTTATCCGCCCGATCTATTCCGGTAAAGCGTTTGAAAAAGTGGAGATTGAAGAAGGACTCCAGTTCTTCACCATCCGTCCGAATAACATTCCGGCTCCGGAAAAAGATGCTGGGAAAAATGGTACTGCCGAAACGCTGGATGTCGACATTAAGGATCTTCAGACAGTCATCAAGGATGTTGTAAAGAACACGACATCCGGTGTGGATCTGTCGGAAGCTTCCGTCATCGTTGCAGGTGGACGCGGCCTGAAAAGCGAAGAGAACTTCAAAGTTCTAAACGAGCTGGCAGATGTTCTGAACGCAGCGGTGGGAGCCTCCCGCGGTGCCTGTGACGCCGAGTACTGCGATTATGCCATGCAGATCGGCCAGACCGGGAAAGTTGTTACGCCGGATCTCTATATTGCCGTCGGGCTGAGCGGGGCGATCCAGCACGTAGCGGGAATGTCCAACTCTAAAATTATTGTAGCGATCAACAAAGATCCGGAAGCAGAAATCTTCCAGATTGCCGACTACGGTATCGTAGGAGACCTGTTTGAAATCGTACCAAAGCTGACAGAAGAATTTAAAAAAGTATTAGTATAAATACGCTGAAGAAGTCCGCTGGAATGTTTCCAGCGGACTTTTCAGAGTGCCGATTATGTCTTGATTTCAGAAGAATTATTCTTTTGAGCGTACAGCTTTCTTGCACTCCCCGGCGGAAGCTTACCGTGGGCTTGTCGTCAGCTATTTTCCATGGCCTGCGCCATGGAAAAGGATCTTCCGACTGCGCTTATTCCCACCGGCGTCCCCGTCGGACGTTCCGGAGGAAAAAGCCTCTCCTGAATGGAAGAAAGGGCGGAATCAATACGTTTTTCAGAAGAGAAAAGTTCTTTTTATTTTCCTGCTGAAGCTGCAGCAGGTGACTCCGGGGCGATGAAGGACGAGCAGAAGATCCGTTTGGGAGGAAGAAATTATCTGAAGGCCCGCCCGGAAAGCGTCTGTGGAGGCGAAAGCAGGGAGATGTATACGCCTGTATAAAAAATACTTTATTAACAGCCTGGGAAGTCCCTTGGAATGTTTTCAGCGGACTTCTTATGGGTAAAAAGAATACCAGGCAGTTTTTTTGCACCTCCGGGCATGGTAAGCTAGAATATGATTAGCCCTTAGGAAAAGCAGAATACTTTTAACCCCGGGGTGTATCCGTTATACTGGAACTATCAGTAAACGCTTATTATTGAAGGAGGAATATAATCATGGCAATTGTAAATGTAACAGATCAAAACTTCGGTTCAGAAACAAGCGACGGCGTAGTACTTGCAGACTTCTGGGCACCTTGGTGCGGACCGTGTAAAATGATTGCTCCGGTTCTTGAAGATCTTGACGGAGACATGGGCGACAAAGTAAAAATCGTTAAGCTTGATGTAGATGAAAACCAGGAAACAGCAAGCAAATACGGTGTAATGAGCATTCCAACACTTCTCGTAATGAAAAACGGCGAAGTAGTAGACCAGATTGTAGGCTTTAAGCCGAAAGAAGAGCTTGCCAACACGTTGAACAAGCATCTATAAAATGCAGATAGCACGGAGGTGTCTCCTTATGAGAGGCACCTCCTTTCTGTACTGAGCGGGAGGGATGAATGAATGGACGCATTGAAAGAAAAACTGCAGCTGCTTCCCGGCCAGCCAGGCTGCTATTTAATGAAAAACAAACAGGGGACGATTATTTACGTAGGAAAGGCGAAAGTATTAAAAAACCGTGTCCGCTCCTACTTCACCGGCTCCCACGACACGAAAACCCAGCGGCTCGTCAGTGAAATCCGCGATTTTGAATATATTGTTACCGGTTCAGATCTGGAAGCACTTGTATTGGAGCAGAACCTGATTAAAAAATACGAACCCCGGTACAACATTCTTCTGAAGGATGATAAAACGTATCCGTTCCTTAAAATTACGAAAGAAGAACATCCGCGGCTGCTGACCACGAGAAAAGTTAAAAAAGACGGAGCGAAGTATTTCGGTCCATATCCGAACGCCCAGGCAGCGAATGAAACGAAAAAACTGCTCGACCGGCTGTATCCGCTCCGCAAATGCCGGACGATGCCGGACCGTGTATGTCTCTATTACCACATCGGTCAGTGTCTGGCGCCGTGTGAATTCACGGTGACTCAGGAGCAGAACCAGCAGATGATTAAAGAAATCAGTCAATTTTTAAACGGCGGTCATAAAGAAATAAAAGAAAACATTAAAAAGAAAATGTACGAAGCGTCGGAAGCGATGGATTTTGAACGGGCAAAAGAAATGCGTGATCAGGTCAAGCATATTGAAGCAGTAATGGAAAAGCAAAATATGACGATGACCGAACAGACAAACCGCGATGTGTTCGGCTACCACGTTGACCGCGGGTGGATGTGCGTGCAGGTCTTTTTTGTGCGGCAGGGAAAGCTGATCGAGCGTGACGTTTCCATGTTCCCGGTGTACCAGGACCCGACGGAGGATTTCTACACGTTTCTCGGCCAGTTCTACCTTGATACGCAGCATAAAAAACCAAAGGAAATATTCGTGCCGGAAGATACGGACACGGATATTATTTCAGAATTTTTGAGTATAAAGGCCGTTCAGCCTAAAAGGGGTCAGAAAAAAGAGCTCGTGGACCTTGCTGTTAAAAATGCCAAAATGGCTCTTTCTGAAAAATTCCAGCTGATTGAGCGGGATGAAAAACGTACGGTACACGCTGTGGAAAATCTCGGGGAAGCGATGGGAATTGACACGCCCCACCGGATTGAAGCATTCGACAATTCCAACATTCAGGGAGTGGATCCCGTTTCTGCCATGGTGTCATTTATCGATGGAAAGCCGGACAAGAAAAATTACCGGAAATACAAAGTCCGTACTGTCCAGGGACCGGATGATTATGAATCGATGCGGGAGGTTATCCGCAGAAGATACACCCGCCTTCTCCGTGAAGAGCTGCCTCTGCCGGACCTGATTGTGATCGACGGCGGGCGCGGACAGATTTCTTCGGCACAGGAAGTAATCGAACATGAGCTTGGAATGACGATTCCTGTATGCGGTCTGGCAAAGGATGACCGCCATAAAACATCCCAGCTTCTTATCGGGGATCCCCCGGAGCCCGTTACGCTTTCAAGAACGAGCGAAGAGTTTTATCTGCTGCAGCGGATTCAGGATGAAGTGCACCGTTTTGCCATTAGTTTTCACCGGAACGTGCGCAAGCAGTCGATGTTTACTTCGGTTCTTGATGAAGTAGAAGGAATTGGTGAAAAAAGAAAACGCATGCTGCTGAAGGAATTTGGGTCCCTCAAAAGGCTAAAACAAGCGTCTGTGGAAGAAATACAGAGGGTAGGAATACCTCAGCCAGTTGCCCGGGCCTTATCGGAAGCTATACAGGAAGATTCCAATAAATAGGCGCTCAGTCCGTTTGTCAATAAATCTGCCCTTTGTTAAGCTTTTAGATGGTAATGCTTTTTACAGATAAAAGCGAATGTTCAGGCATTCTTTTTCCGGTCCAGCATGATGGAGAGAGTCCTGAACGATAATCTAAAAGGAGGCAGACTACATTGACTACGATCGTTCAGAAGTTCGGTGGTACTTCCGTCGGAGATACGGACAAAATTAAGCGGGTTGCACAGCGCATTAAACAGCGCATGCAGGAGGGGCACAAAGTTGTCACCGTCGTATCTGCGATGGGGAAATCAACGGACAGGCTTGTTGAACTGGCAGATGAAATTACGGAAGAACCGGATCCTCGTGAGATGGATATGCTCCTTACTACGGGAGAACAGGTTACAATTTCACTCGTCGTTATGGCTCTTAAAGAGATCGGGGTTGAAGCTGTCTCATTAACAGGCTGGCAGGCAGGCATCGTTACAGAGGAAGTTCATCAGGATGCCCGCATCAAAGATATACAGACAGAAACACTGGAACAGCACCTGGATGACGGCAAGGCCGTTCTTGTCGCAGGTTTTCAGGGAGTGAGTGAAGAAGGCAACATTACAACACTCGGCCGCGGCGGTTCGGATACAACTGCCGTAGCACTTGCTGCTGCACTTGATGCAGAAACGTGCTCTATTTTCACAGACGTAACAGGGGTTTATACATCGGATCCCCGTTATGTGAAAAAAGCCCGTCAGTTAGGAAGTATTTCTTATGACGAGATGCTGGAACTTGCCCACCTCGGAGCAGGAGTGCTGCATCCGCGGGCCGTGGAGTTTGCGAAAAATTCCAATGTGAAACTCGTCGTCTGTTCCAGTATGGAAGACGTCGAAGGTACCATCGTAGAGGAGGAAGCAACAATGGAACAAAGCTTGACGGTGAGAGGACTCGCCTTTGAGAAAAACATCACGAAAGTAACAGTCGAAAGGCTGCCGAACCACTTCGATACGATGTCGAATCTCTTTAAACTGCTTGCTGAGGAAGGGATCAGTGTAGATATAATTATCCAGCAGATGACGGCAGATCACGGAGTTAACGTATCGTTCTCCGTCGACTCGTCCCATCTCAGCAAAACACTGGAGCTTATCGAGAGCGCCAAAGAAACACTATGCTACAGTGAAGTGCGCCACGAAAGCTTGCTTTCCAAAGTATCAATCGTCGGTTCCGGCATGATTTCCAATCCGGGAGTGGCAGCAGATATGTTTAAGGTGCTTGCTGAAGAAGAAGTAGCGATTAAGATGGTCAGCACTTCCGAAATTGCTGTATCTGCAGTGGTCCCGGAGGAGGACATGATCCGTGCGTCGGAAGCACTGCATTCCCACTTCGGACTCGATTATCAGGAACAGAAGAAAATCGAACTTGCCAAACAGGCATAAGTAAAGAAGCCCGCCGGATGAATTCCGGCGGGCTTTTATTATTAATGTGTCAGCGGAAGTCTATTTCGCCTGCTTTTGGCCCGGTGGTTTAAACGGGAGCCAGTTGCTGTTTCCGAACATTTTTACCATGAGAGGCACAAACAAAGGCAGCATCACGAAAGCGTAAAGCAGAAGACCGGTCAATACGAGTGTTCCTATCTGTACGAGGGAAAGCACTCCCGACGGCATCATAGCACCGAACGTGCCGGCAAGAATTATGGCTGCCGACAAAATAACCGTGCCGATTTTTTTCATCGCTTCCAGAAGGGCGGATTCCACGTCGGACCCATTCATGTTTTCTGCAAAACGGGCCATAAGGAAAATGGAATAGTCCACGCCGAGTGCCATGAGCATGACAAACCCAAAAAACGGAACAGCCCAGCTGATGCCGGGATAACCGAGTATCGTAACAAAAATAAGCTCTGTCACGGCCATGGAAATGATGTAGGTACCGATAAGCGATGCGAGGATATAAACAGGCATCACGAAGGAACGGAGCATGAAAATAAGCACGAGAAAGATTCCAGTGAGCATAATGAAAGCTGTACGGTAGAAATCCTGATCCGAAATTTCGGACAGGTCGGCATTGGAAGCCGGAAGTCCGCCGAGGGAATACGTATAATTTTCCGGATAAGCTGCCAGAACTCTTTCAATCTGCTCATTGATTTCTGTCACTGTCTGCATTGCTTCGTTGCTGTATGGATCGATTGCCAGGACAACGTCAAACAGGGCAACCTGACGATTCGGAGTTGTGTAGAGGTCGGCAAGTTCGGTAAATTCGTCCCCATCTGCTGCTTCTTCCGGTACGAAAAACCCTTCGACAGGATGGCTGTTCTGATTTTCCATCTCTGCAAGAAGCGAGGAAATTTCCCCGAGACCTTCTTCGATTTCTTCGACACCTTCAAGAATGTCACGGACAGCTTCTGCTATTTCTGCAAAACCTTCTCCAACTTCCCGGAAACCGTCGGCTGTTTCACGAAGTCCGCTGGTGATATCTTCCTGGGCCTGAGCCGTCTCCTCTGCTCCGTCTTCCAGTTCCCCCTGTCCTTCAGCGAGGGAGGAGGTTCCTTCTGCTGTCTCATCGAGTCCAGACTGCAGCTCACGGAGGCCGGCATTCAGCTCTTCGAGAGCGGAAAGTGTTTCCTGATCGAGAGCCGGGTTCAGACTGATCTGCTCGATGCTGAAGATGACCTCATCCATACCGGAAGCAATTTCCTCCTGGGCAGAGGCAAGTTCTTCTGCACTTTCCCCTGTTTCACCGATGCCGTCAGCGATATCCAGCTGACTTTGCTGAAGCTGCTCTGACCCATCAGCCAGTTCGTCTATATCTTCTGCCGCCTCGTCAGCCGAGGCCTGCTCATTATCGAGGTTTTCCTCCAGTTCTTCCAGAGCATCTGCAATGTCTGTCAGTCCTTCTTCCGTTTCTTCTACTCCTTCAGCGAGTTCACCCGCAATGACAGGCACCCGGAAATCTTCGACAATATGTCCGTCCGGCCGGGTGAAACTGCGTACTTCATCGACTTCTTCCAGCATGGCAATCTGGGAGGAGAGATGTTCGATCAGGGGGAGCCGGTCGGCTTCATCCCATCTTTCTTCTGACTCAATGACAATTCTGGCCGGAAAAGAGTGGCCTGTTCCGAAGCGTTCGCTTACTAGCTCGATTGCCTGAACAGATTCTGTCGTTCCATCGATTTCATCAAGCGAATGGAACGAAAGCCGCTGGTCATAAAACCAGATGGACGGAAGAAGAAGAACAATTAAAATGAGCGACGTCCAGCCGGGGCGCACCATGGAAAAACGTCCGAGTCCAAGCCATATCCGGCTGTCGGAAGCGTCCAGAGCACGCCGTGAAGGCCAGAAAACCTTTTCGCCGAGAAGAAGCAGAGCAGCAGGCACCCAGACAGCAAGGGAGAGGACGAGCATGATGATCCCGACAGCGACACCGGCTGCTGACTGGTACAAGTCAAAGTCTGCCAGACCGATAGCAGCAAATCCGATAAAGCCGGTCAGGGCACTGGAAAAAACCGTTGGCCCGACGGCACGGAAAGTCTGTTTCACCGCGGTTATCCGGTTGTCCCGGAGAGCCAGTTCCTCTTTGAAACGGTTGAGAAGCAGGATGCAGTAGTCCGTTCCAATACCAAAAAGGACAGCGACGATAAAAATCTGAGTAAAATTGGAGACCGGAAAATTCATATGTTCGATCAGCAGCGACACGATCGGTACAGTCGTAAAATAAGCAGCCCCTACGGTAATAAGTGGAATGAGAGGAGCTGCTGCGGAACGGAAAACGAACAGCAGAATCGTAATAACGAAGATGACCGTAATAATTTCTGTAGTCGCGAGCCCTTCCTCGGAACTGATAATGACGTCATCCTCCACGATGGCTGCGCCGCTTACAAAAGATTCGGCTTCGTCGCTTTCAGCGAGCCTCTCTATTTCACTGCGGACTTCGGGGACATCGTTGATCGTCATATCGATGGACACGACGGCCATCAGAGTCGTCCCATCTTCACTGAAAAGAGCGTCGTTTTCCTCCGATTCAAAAGGGGAAGTAATCTCTTCGACTGGAAAACCTTCTATTTCTGCCGGGAAATTTTCAAGGCCGGCTTCAACAGAAGCAAGCTGCGAATCAGATAAACCATCCTCGTCATGGTAAACGAGGAGAATATCCTCCCCGGACGCCCCTTCGTTTCTTTCCAGGATGTCAGAAGTAAGGGCAGTCTGATATTCGTCAGGAATATCAAACTGCCCCCGTTCTCTTACCAGCTCCTCCATGTCCGGACTGCTGAAAAAGAGCCAGAGTCCCGCAGCGGCCCAGATAGCAGGCAGTACATATAACCACCGGTGCATCAGTCTTTTTCCTCTAAAAGCATGGTATTAAGTTTTTCGTACACGTTCAAAAAGCTTTCAAGCTCGTTTTCATCAAGCTGCTCAAAGTAGGGGCGGATAAAATCTGTTACTGCCTGGCGGCTATGCTCGAGTACTTTCCGGCCATCGTCAGTAAGTGTAATGTTAAAGCTCCGCCGGTCCATATCATCTGCTTCGCGTGTGACTAACTTTCTTTCTTCCAGCCGGGCAATTTTAGTTGTAACAGCGCTTTTGTGGACATCCATCGTTTCCGCGAGCTGTTTAGCAGTAAGGGAGCCGCTGCTGTCCAGCGCCCGAAGAATACTGAACTGCTCCAGTGAAATGTTCATGGCACGATTCACAAGCACCCGGTCCAGGCGTTTAGTTGCAAACAAATAAACATTCGAATACTGTTCAATCAACTCCAGAAGTCGTTTTTCCTCCATCATAACCACTCCTTTCAGGAAGTGCAGGGTTTATATGTAGTTTACCCGCTGAACTACCAATGTGCAAAGAGAAAATCCGCTTTAATGAAGGTTTTCTTCGAAGGTGGCATTAAAACAGGCGTTAACATGAAAAAATGCCCCATTCCAGCCTGAAACCTTTTGATTAACCGCTGCGTTCGCTGCTGACAGCCGAAGAAAAACACAGCTTCCGAACGGCAGGTTTTCAGGGCTTCTGGCGAAAGGAGTCAGCGGGCCTCATGAACAGGATCTTTTTTATCCCACTCGACGGCTATGTGAAGCATCAGGGGCGCTTTTTTGGAAACGGTGCAGGAGGCTTCTGCAAGCAGTCCTTTATCCTTTTCGACAGCCTGTGCGATAACGCCGGCTTCCAGCGTAAATGGACGGGAAGGATCGGTCCCTGTACTTTCTATTTCATACAGACGTCCGTGACGTTTTTCTTTTACTAATGTCAGCCTGCCCCAGTTTGCTTCATTAAAGAAACGTTCAAGTTCTTCCTGCGACTGGAGGTGGAGACGCCTGGCAAGAGATTTTCCTGCCCAGTATAGAATCATTTCTTCCTCTTCTCCAAGCAGAAGCGGAAGAAGTTCATGTCGGAGGATATCATAGCTGTAGGCAGGAACAGTGTCCCGGGAATTCTGTGACATCGGCAATCATCCTTTTTAAAATTAGTAGAGACAGCAGCATTATTTTATCATACACAATGTCAGCGATCGCTGCTTTTATCACAGGCTCTGCTGAAATATTTCTGCAGACCACTGAATTTTCACACTGGAAAAACCGGGGACCTTCTCTGTGTCAATAACAGAAAAAAGAGGGAACGGAAGTCAGGCCAGGGGGGGAGATTCCGTCTCCAGCAAAAACCATACTTATTAATCTATTTTACTGATATTGGTATGCATCATAACATTTATTCGGCAGACTATTAAAAAAACAAAAGCGGGGGACAAGCCGCACTTTCCGAAAATTGTCTATTTCAGCATAGCAGTCCGAAAAGTTACGTGATATACTAATCCGCGAATGTAAAGGAAAGTATGGTGTTGCAAATGCGGCTTGGTTTAAATAAATTTTTAAGTCCTTTCCGGACCATTGTCGTTTCCTATGTGGTGGCAATGTTCTTTTTTAGTCTGCTTCTCTTTCTCCCATTTGTTACGCAGGAAGGAGTCTCTGTCTCATACTCTGAAGCTCTGTTTACGTCAGTGAGTGCGGTCAGCGTTACCGGGCTGACAGTTATTAACGTTTCAGAAACGTTCAACTGGATCGGAATCGTTTTTCTAGCTCTGGCGATTCAATTGGGTGGTATAGGTGTGATGACGCTCGGAACGTTCGTATGGATGGTGCTTGGACGTAAAATTCCGCTTTCCCAGCGGATGCTCATAATGGTCGACCAGAATCAGATTTCCTTTTCCGGACTCGTTAAGCTCATGCGGGGAATCCTCGGTGTCGCCATTGCGATAGAATTAATCGGCGCCCTCATTCTCGGCACGTATTACCTGAATTATTTTGATACAGCGTTTGAAGCCTATTACCAGGGCACATTCAGTGCGCTTGCAGCTTTTACAAACGCCGGATTTGATATTACCGGGCAATCGCTCGTTCCTTTTGTGGATGACTACTTCGTGCAGCTCGTACACATACTGCTGATATTCTCCGGAGCGGTCGGTTTTCCGGTTTTAATGGAGATTAAAGAATATTTTTCGTCCAAAAATCCGCATTTCCGTTTCAGCCTGTTTACGAAGATTGCCGTTTCCACGTACTTTATCGTTTTCGCGATCGGGGGTGCGGGGCTCTGGCTGATTGAACGAACGGAGTTTTACGATGGAATGCCTTGGCACCAGCAGCTGTTTTTCTCGATGTTCAATTCCGCTACGGCAAGAAGCGGGGGGCTGTCTACGATGGATATGAATGAACTGACGCTCGCAAGTCTTCTCCTTATGTCCGGACTGATGATTATCGGAGCGAGTCCGTCCAGTGTGGGAGGAGGGATACGTACGACAACACTTGCGGTTATGTTCCTGACCATCCGCAGTTTTGCGCTCGGACGGGACGATGTAAAAGTCTTTGGTCGGGAAATACATCCAGAGGATAAGCAGAAGGCATTTATTGTCCTTTCGGTATTCGCCGTCGGGTTGTTTGCTTCCGTAATTATGATTTCAGCCTTTGAAGGAAGCGGTGACTTTGCCTTGATGGCGATCATATTCGAAACGAGCTCAGCGTTCGGAACAGTGGGACTGTCCATGGGCATTACGCCGGATCTTTCCCAGGCGAGTCAGATTACACTGATGATTCTGATGCTGATCGGACGTGTCGGACTCGTAGCGTTTCTTTTTGCCATCCGTGCAGAAGAGAAAAAGACACATTACCGCTATCCGACAGAGAGAATTATTATCGGATAGGTAAAAACATCCTCCTGAATATTTGAAAAGCCCTGACGCCGGCAGGGCTTTTTGATTTATCATATGCATCATCGCTCCCCTTCCGGAAAGCAGGCTGCGGAGGTGGAGGCGGGGAGTGGTAAACTCATATGTACAGATAGTTTATCAACAGTATGCAGGGCGCTTAACTATTTTCTTTTAGCCGGTTAACGCAGAAAAGAATATTTGCACAATATTTCACGAAAACGCTCAAATATACCAGAATATATGATACAATTTATTACGAGAAACGATCGATCTGACCGCCCAGACAGCCTTTTTGAGTTTATAAAACTGTGAATACGCTTTCTTGACGAGGCAGGTTCAGGGGAGTAGAATAAACATTGTTCACAACCTTCCGATAAACGCTTCCTGTATTTCACTGTAATTTTTATTGATTCAGGAAGGGGCGTTTGTCCGGCAGCATCGTTCGAAATCATCGTTTAGGGGGAAAAGGCAGATGTCAACAAATCGCGAGTACATTTTCAGGCGGCTTCATTCACTCCTGGGAGTAATCCCGATCGGAGCGTTTCTGGTGACACATTTAACCGTCAACTGGTTCGCTACACGCGGGGAAGAAGCCTTCAATCAGGCAGCAAATTTTATGGGTAACCTACCGTTCGTCTACTTCCTGGAAGCATTCTTCATCTTTATTCCTATCATTCTCCACGCCGTCTACGGCCTGTATATCGCCTTCCAAGCACGTCACAACACAAAGCGTTTCGGGTACTTCAGAAACTGGATGTTCCGTTTCCAGCGTATAAGCGGTGTTCTTGTCCTGATCTTCGTTTCGTGGCACGTGTGGGAAACGAGAATAGCGGCAGCACTCGGTGCAGAAGTTAACTTTCAGATGATGGCGGATATCGTAGATAATCCAGCAGCACTTATCGCTTACATTATTGGTATTACAGCGACAACATTCCATTTTGCAAACGGTCTATGGTCATTTGCGGTTACGTGGGGAATCACGGTATCACACAAATCCCAGCGGGTGGCTACATATGTTTCTGCCGGTATTTTCCTGGCGCTTACGTTCATTGGACTTCAGTCCATCCTTACATTCGCAGGTATTCTAGGATAACAAAAGAAGGAGTGTCTTATAAATGAGTAAAGGCGATGTTATTGTTGTCGGCGGCGGTCTGGCCGGGCTGATGGCAACCATTCAGGCAGCAGAGAAAGGCAAGCACGTAAAGCTATTTTCCGTGGTGCCGGTAAAACGATCCCATTCCGTATGTGCCCAGGGCGGTATTAACGGGGCACTCAACACGATGGGGGAAGGAGATTCCACGGACGAACACTTTGACGATTCTGTCTACGGCGGGGACTTTCTTGCCAACCAGCCGCCGGTGAAGGCGATGGCGGAAGCAGCTCCGGGAATTATCCATCTTCTCGACCGTATGGGCGTTATGTTTAACCGTACACCGGAAGGACTGCTTTCGCTCCGCCGGTTCGGGGGGACACAGCACCACCGTACAGCCTACGCGGGAGCAACTACCGGTCAGCAGCTGCTTTATGCGCTGGACGAGCAGGTGCGCCGCCACGAAGCTAACGGGTTTGTTACGAAGTACGAAGGCTGGGAATTTCTGCACGCTGTCCTCGATGATGAAGGCACATGCCGCGGAATTACCGCCCAAAACCTGAACTCTTCTGAAATTGAAGCATTCCGTGCGGACGCCGTTATTATGGCAACAGGTGGACCGGGGATCATCTTCGGTAAATCTACCAACTCAATGATCAATACGGGCTACGCTGCAGCAGCGGTTTACGAGCAGGGTGTCTACTATGCGAACGGGGAGTTCATTCAGATTCACCCGACTGCTATACCGGGGGATGACAAACTTCGTCTGATGAGTGAATCCGCACGCGGCGAAGGCGGACGGGTCTGGACGTATGACGAAAACGGCAAGCCGTGGTACTTCCTTGAAGAAAAGTATCCAGCTTACGGAAATCTCGTTCCGCGTGACATTGCAACTCGTGAGATTTTCCACGTCTGCGTAGACCTTAAGCGCGGAATTAACGGCGAAAATATGGTATACTTAGACCTATCTCATAAGGATCCAAAAGAGCTTGATCTCAAGCTCGGAGGCATCATGGAGATCTATGAGAAGTTCATGGGGGATGACCCCCGCAAAGTTCCAATGAAAATTTTCCCTGCTGTTCACTATTCCATGGGTGGACTCTGGGTTGACTATAACCAGATGACTAACATTCCGGGTCTTTTTGCAGCCGGTGAAGTTGATTATTCCATTCACGGAGCGAACCGCCTCGGTGCGAACTCTCTTCTCTCCTCTATTTTCGGTGGAATGGTGGCCGGACCAAAGGCACAGGAATATATCGAAAACCTTGAAAAGTCTGCAGAAGACCTTCCGGATTCTATTTTTGAACGTCAGCTGCAAAAGGACAGGGAGTTTTTCGATCATGTACTGAATATGAACGGTACGGAAAACGCGTTTGAAATTCATAAGGAACTCGGTCAGTGGATGACAGAAAACGTAACCGTAGTTCGTGACAATAAACGTCTGAAAGAAACAGACGCCAAGATTCAGGAGCTGCTTGAGCGCTATGAGCGTATCAATCTTGCAGACACAGCAAAGTGGACGAACCAGAGTGCGATGTTTGTCCGACAGCTGAAGTCCATGCTCAACCTGGCCCGTGTAATTACGCTCGGTGCCTATAATCGTAACGAAAGCCGCGGAGCCCATTATAAACCGGAGTTCCCGGAACGAAACGATGAAGACTGGCTGAAGACAACAAAAGCCAAGTACAATCCGAATACGGAGTCTCCGGATTTTGAGTATGAAGATGTAGACGTGTCGCTCATTCCGCCTCGTAAGCGCGACTATACTTCTAAGAAAAAGGCCGGTGAAAAAGCATGAGTGTAGAAACAGAGCAAAAAACGATAGAGCTGATCATTCTCCGTCAGGAGGATCCGGACAGCAAACCGTATGAGCAGAATTTCTCCATTCCGTACCGCCCGAATATGAACGTAATTTCCGCCCTGATGGAAATCCGCCGCAATCCGGTAACAAAGGAAGGCGAAGACACCACGCCGGTAGCCTGGGATGCCAGCTGCCTGGAGGAAGTGTGCGGAGCATGTTCCATGGTGATCAACGGCAAACCGCGCCAGTCCTGTACCGCTCTCGTGGACAAACTGGAGCAGCCAATCCGTCTGGAGCCGATGAATACGTTCCCGGTAATGCGTGACCTGACGATCGACCGAAGCCGTATGTTTGAATCTTTGAAGCGCGTTAAAGCGTGGGTACCTATCGATGGTACGTACGACCTCGGACCGGGACCGCGTATGCCGGAAGCAAAACGCCAGTGGGCGTATGAGCTTTCCAAGTGTATGTCGTGCGGTGTATGTCTGCAGGCGTGCCCGAACGTAAACGATAAGTCGCAGTTTATCGGTCCGGCAGCTCTTTCCCAGGTTCGGCTGTTTAACGCCCATCCGACAGGTGCAATGCATAAAGCAGAGCGTCTGACGACGATTATGGACGGAGACGGAGGACTTGCCCAGTGCGGGAATTCACAGAACTGCGTGGAGTCCTGCCCGAAGGATATTCCATTAACGACTTCAATTGCTGCGCTGAACCGCGCGACAACCCTGCAGGCGTTCAAAAACTTCTTCGGCTCCGATAACACAGCATAACTTACGAATCAGCACTTCAGGAGCTGCCGCAAATGTATTATTTGGGCAGCTCCTGTTTTATACGCATATTATGAATGGTCATTCATTTTAGTTCTGTTTCGAAGTTCGGAATGGATGTCCGGTATTAATAAACAATAGACTCTGTTAAAGCTCCGGGTTAATAGAAGAGTGAGAGCCGGAGGTCTTATCCGCAGCAGGACGGAAGCAAAGTTTTCTTAGGCCAACACCAAACTTTAACATAGCTGAACAATAAAAGAGGAGGCTTTATATTATGGGAAGACCTTCGTACATCGAAAACATGGAAACCTGGGAGAAGGAGTTTGAATTTTTTGATCCGGTAAAAGTCCGATTTTCGGAAACAGATGCCTTCGGTCATGTGAATAATACGATTGCCTTCGTTTATTATGAACAGGCAAGAATCAATTATTTTGAGGAACTCGGCATGATGAAAAGCTGGGTCACCGGGGAAACGATGATCGTTACCGGAGATCTTCAGTGCGACTACATACGCCAGGTGAAATTCGGGGAAAAGCTGCAGGTCGGTGTAAAGACATCACATGTCGGCAGGACATCCCTCGATATGCACTATATGGTTAAAAATGAAGAAGGAAATATCTGCATGACCGGACGAGGAAGAATTGTGCAGATCAACAAAAAAACCGGCAAACCTTCAGCATGGGCGGAAGAGGTTAAAGAAAAACTCGAAAGCAGCCGTTTACTTGCAGACTAGAATATGACCCGCTATGATGTAACGAGAAGAAAGCGGGAGGCAGTAAAAATGGAAGGGACTTTCAAGGTAAATAAAGTTTTAAACAATAATGTCGTCATCTGCAGCCGGGGGGATGGAGAAGAAGCCGTTTTTATCGGCAAGGGGATCGGGTTCGGCATGAAGAGCGGTACTGATTTTAAGGCTGTCGATTACGATAAAGTATATGCTCTCGTGAACGAACAGGAACGAAAGCAGTATTCCCGTCTGGCACTCGAAGAATCGGAAGAAACGATGCTGCTTATCCATGAGGCAATTTCGAAGATTCACGAAGCTATCGGCCACCGGCTGAATGAACGGACGCTGTTCGCTCTCACCCAGCATATTGTGCTCGCACTGCAGCGAACGAGGGACCGGACGGAGATTCAGAATCCCTTTTTAACGGAAACGAAGTGGCTCTACTACGATACGTATCAGATTGCGGAAGATGTAATTGCTTTTATAGAAGCTGAGACAGGGGTCAGGCTTCCGGAAGCAGAAGTAGGTTTTATTACGCTGCATATTCAAAGCGCTATCGGTCATCCGGACCGGCATGCCCCGGATTTGATTACGCGCTGCATCCATTATGCCGAAGAAAAATTCGGATACACTTTCGAGCGCAGGTCAGCCGCTTTTCAGAGGCTCGTCCAGCACTTAAAACAGCTGGCGGAGCTTCCGGTAAAAAGTCCGGATGCCGAAACGGACCGGGAGATGTATTTGCTGTTGAAGCAGACTTATCCGCTGTGCTATAATATATCCCGTAACGTCATCCGAATGATGGAAAAAGCAACAGGTGTCCCTGCCGGTGAAAGGGATCTGATCCAGCTGATGCTGGTTTTTCTCACGGCAGCAGCTGAAGCTGAAGTAAATAATCAAGCGTAGTTTACGTGTTACTGACACGATCAGGCATGAGTGAACAGGCAGAACCTCCGTATTTCTATATGTAATACGGAAAGACTGCTGTTTACTCATGCTTTTTTTAATAGATAACTTGCTTACTGAGGCGTTCATTTGTAAGATAGAATGCATATGAGCGTTACAATTACCCATCTTTCGGGAAAGTGAAAAAAGAAGCAAACTACACAAATTGAAGGAGTGTTTGATCATGGCAGAAAAAACGTATAACATCACAGCAGAAACAGGTATTCACGCGCGTCCGGCTACTCAGCTTGTAAATAAGGCGGGCCAGTATGAGTCAGAAATTACACTTAACTACAAAGGCAAGTCTGTGAACCTGAAGTCTATCATGGGCGTTATGTCCCTCGGTGTCGGCCAGGGATCAGAAGTATCTATTAAAGCGGAAGGTCCGGACGAGGAAGAAGCGATCAGCGCTCTGGATGAAGTTATGAAGCAGGGGCTTGCAGAATAATGAGCAGCCAGCTGACGGGAATTGCAGCTTCCGCTGGAATCGCCATCGGTAAAGCCTTCCGCTACGAAGAACCGGACTTAACTGTAGAGAAAAAGACCGATGTGGATGCAGGGAAGGAAATTAAGAACTTTGACGCAGCGCTCGAAAAATCCCGGGCGGAGCTTGAGGATATTAAAGAAAAAACGAGACGGGACATGGGCGATGAGCACGCAGAAATTTTTTCTGCGCACCTTCTCGTACTCAGTGATCCGGAATTCGTGGATGCCGTCCGTCAAAAAGTACAGGACGACAAGGTTAACGCCTCCTTTGCCCTGAATGAGCTGGCGGACCAGTTTATCATGATGTTTGAAAGCATGGATAATGAATACATGAAAGAGCGTGCAGCCGATATCCGGGATGTATCCAAGCGTGTGCTTGCTCACCTTCTCGGCAAACCGATTGTTTCTCTTGCAGAAATCAAAGAGGAAGTCATTGTAGTCGGAGAAGACTTGACGCCTTCCGATACGGCACAGTTGAACAAAGAATTTGTAAAAGGGTTCGTAACAAACATCGGCGGACGCACTTCCCATTCCGCGATCATGGCACGTTCTCTGGAAATTCCTGCTGTTGTCGGTACGAAATCAGTAACAAATGATACGGAGCAGCACGAAATGATTATCGTTGACGGTATATCCGGCACGGTTATTATCGGGCCTTCGGAAGACGAACTGGCAGCCTACCGCAAAAAGTACGACGAGTACGAAAAGCAGAAGCAGGAATGGGCAAAGCTCAAGAATGAACCGTCTGTTTCGAAAGACGGAGTTCACGTGGAGCTTGCCGCCAATATCGGAACACCGGATGATCTGGAAGGCGTTCATAATAACGGCGCCGAGGGCATCGGGCTTTACCGTACAGAATTTTTGTATATGGGCCGTGAGGAGCTTCCTACAGAGGAAGAGCAGTTTACAGCGTATAAAAAAGTGGTAGAATCCCTGGATGGTCGTCCGGTTGTTATCCGTACGCTTGATATCGGCGGGGACAAAGAGCTTCCATACCTTGATCTTCCCGATGAAATGAACCCATTTCTCGGCTTCCGTGCGATCCGCCTCTGCCTGGAAATGGATGACATGTTCCGTACGCAGCTTCGGGCGCTGCTCCGGGCAAGTGCTTACGGGAACCTTAAAATTATGTTCCCGATGATCGCTACGCTCCAGGAATTCCGCGAGGCAAAAGCGATCCTGGAAGAAGAGAAGCAGAAGCTTCAAAAAGAAGGTACAGACGTAAATGACAAGCTGGAACTCGGTATCATGGTGGAAATTCCATCGACTGCCGTTATGGCTCCGCAGTTTGCAAAAGAAGTGGACTTTTTCAGTATCGGCACAAACGATCTGATTCAGTACACGATGGCAGCGGACCGTATGAACGAGCGCGTTTCCTACTTGTACCAGCCTTACAGCCCGGCCATCCTCAGCCTTGTGAAAATGGTCATTGACGCTTCTCATAAAGAAGGGAAATGGACCGGCATGTGCGGAGAAATGGCCGGTGACAGTACGGCGATCCCTCTTCTTCTCGGACTCGGACTCGATGAATTCAGCATGAGTGCGACATCCGTCCTTCCGGCAAGAAGCCAGCTGCTGCAGCTTTCCAAAGAAGAAGCAGCCAAAGCGGCAGAGGAAGCACTGACATACAGTACAGCAGAAGAAGTACAGGAAATGGTGGAAAAGCGGTTTTTATAAAGCGCTGCCCAGCAGAGGCCTTTTCAGAAGAGCATGGTGGCATATTTGTCATCGTGCTCTTTTTTTAATTCTTTAGCTATGTTAAAGTTCGCTGTTTATGGCTGGAAAAAAACTTCGCTTCCAACCTGCCTGCCGTGGAGGAGATTTTCGGGTGGGCTGCGCCCTATCCTCCAATCTCCTTCTTCCACGGGCCGGTTTCCGCTTCTTTTTTCATAGAAAAAGAAAATGTCTGCTTTTTATGATCACGGTTCTTTATTCCGTAAAACCGATGCCCAAGTTATTCTTTCAAAAACAACCCGGAGCTTTAACAGAAACGCTCATACAAAATTGGTCCATCATGATGGATGAAAACAGCCTTTTCTATCGTTTGTTTTACATCTTCTGCTTTTTCCTTCAAAAGATGATCGACCGTGGTCGTTTTACCGGAAGCTGTAGTGGACATGGAGGGACTCCTGAGCGATGAAGACCGAGCCGAAGATCCGTTCAGAAGGAAGGAATTAGCTGAGGCCGGTCCGCTCGGAAAGCCTCTCCATGGAAAAGAAAGCAAACGTACAATTTTTTGTTTTCAAGGCAGCCAAATCTTTTAAAGCCGCACAGAATTCTGGTATTTAATATCTCCTGGGAAGGGAGATACAGTTTTTTCTGTTCCTGGTCTTGATATTTTTTGAAAAACCATGGACAATGAATAGTATTATCCCGGTTTTTAGGAAAGGAAGAGGACAATGGCAAATAAAGAGAAAGCTGTTGAAGTCGAAACAGCACAAGTCGCAGCGATTGAGAAATCCCTCCGGATGATCGCTGATATTGTGAAACAAAAAGGGCGCGAAATCCTGAACGAATTTCCTATTACACCTCCGCAGTTTATCGCTCTTCAGTGGCTGCATGAATTTGGTGATATGACTATAGGGGAATTGTCCGGCAAAATGCACCTTGCCTGCAGCACGACGACAGATCTGATAGACCGTATGGAAAAAAACGAGCTGGTTGAGCGCGTTAAAGATACGAATGACCGCCGGGTCGTGCGTATTCATCTGCTTGATAAAGGAAAAACAATCATCAAGGAAGTTATTCAGCAGCGTCAGCTTTATTTACAGGATGTGCTTCAAGGATTCACAACAGAGAATGTTGATTTTCTGGAAAGCAGTCTGAACCATTTATTTGACGAAATGAAACGTGACGCAGAAACTTGGAAATCATTCTAACCACAGGAAGAGGACGTATATTGTGAACGAAGAAACATATAAAAACGAGTGCCCGGTCGGTGTTATTGACTCCGGAGTCGGGGGGCTGACTGTAGCATCTGAGCTGATGCGCCAGCTTCCGAAAGAAGAAATACTTTACGTCGGAGATACAGCCCGGTGCCCGTATGGTCCGCGCCCGGAAGAAGAAGTAAGGGCGTATACATGGGAAATAATCCGTTACTTAATGACGAAGGATATTAAACTGCTTGTTATTGCCTGTAACACGGCTACTGCTGTGGTGCTGGAAGAAGCGAAGGGCACTCTGCCTATTCCCGTCATTGGGGTCATCCACCCGGGAGCAGTTGCTGCCCTTAAAGCGACAGACAATGAGCATGTCGGCGTAATCGGGACAGAAGGAACGATCCACAGCGGAGCGTATCACCGGGAGCTTACCGGTATTAACAGCAGTGTCCGCGTGGTGAGCCTTGCCTGTCCGACGCTTGTACCTCTTGTAGAAACCGGTGTTTTTGACGGTGATCCGGTGGAGAAAGTCGTAAGAGAGGCACTGGAACCGCTGCTTTCGTACGATATGGATACGCTGATTCTCGGATGCACTCATTATCCGCTGCTCGCTCCCGTTGTCAGCCGGGTGATGGGGCCGGAGGTTGAGGTGATTGCTTCCGGGGACGAAACAGCCAGGGAAGTCAGTTCCCTGCTTTACTTCAAAGGGCTGCTGTACAGCGGCGAAAGAGCACCGTCGCACTGTTTTTATACTACAGGGACAGTGGGGACATTTGCCTGCATTGCAGACGCCTGGCTCGGAAAAAAACTTCCGGTACAGGAGCTGCAGCTTGAACATGAAAAAAGCCAGTATACTCTGTAAAAACAGTATACTGGTTTTTTTATGTGCAGAAAGTCCGGTTGCAGTATACAACGCGATAGGCGTATCATAGGGAAGGACAAAAATACGCCATTTTGATAGAATAGGAAACAGAAGGAGAGTGACGACGTTATGCGTACTAATGAACGTCCAGTATACAGAAAGCGGGAAGTGGAAATTATCCCGGGTTATATAAAGCATCCGGAAGGGTCAGTGCTGATTTCTTTTGGAGATACGAAAGTCATCTGCTCAGCCAGTGTGGAAGACCGGGTTCCTCCGTTTCTCAGAGGAAAAGGTCAAGGATGGATTACGGCTGAGTATGCGATGCTTCCAAGGGCGACGTCCCAGCGGAATATCCGGGAATCATCCAAAGGAAAAGTGGCAGGACGCACGATGGAAATTCAGCGGCTGATTGGACGCGCACTGCGTTCTGTCGTAGATCTGGAAAAAATCGGCGAGCGGACAATCTGGGTCGACTGCGACGTAATACAGGCAGACGGCGGTACGAGGACAGCTGCGATCACAGGTGCTTTTGTAGCCGTCGGACTGGCTGTCGATGATCTTCTTACGCAGGAAAAAATTAAGGAAAATCCACTGACTGGATTTCTTGCGGCGCTTTCTGTCGGAATGGATGCCGACGGAGAAGCACTGCTTGATCTGGATTACGAAGAAGATTCGTCTGCAGATGTAGACATGAACGTCGTGATGAAAAGCGGAGGACGCCTTGTGGAAGTGCAGGGAACCGGGGAAGAAGCGACTTTCTCCCGCCGTGACTTGAATAAAATGCTTGACCTTGCTGAGAACGGAATCGAAGAGCTGTTTGAACTGCAGAAGGAGATTCTCGGCGACTTTGGAGAAAAGCTGGCAGAATCAGAAAAAGAGGCTCAGACCGCTCATGCAGACTGAAATCTTTATCGCATCCAATAACAAAGGGAAAATCGCAGAGTTCCGTGAGTTTTTTGCAGCGAAAAATATTACTGTCAAATCGCTTCAGGACCTGCCGGAAGCGGTGGACGTTGTAGAGGACGGGAAGACATTTGAAGAGAATGCCCGCAAAAAAGCAGAGGAAATCGGACGTAAGTTCAACATTGCCGTACTTGCTGACGATTCGGGTCTCGAAGTGGACGCTCTGGACGGGGCACCGGGTGTATATTCCGCCCGCTACGCAGGCGGAGCCAAGAGCGATGAAGCTAACAATGAAAAGCTGATCAGAGAAATGACCGGCATTGCCGACCGCAGCGCGCGGTTCGTTTCTGTACTTGCTGTGTACGATCCGGAAAAAGGTACAAAAACTGTCCGCGGGACGATAGAAGGGGAAATCGGTACCGAAAAACACGGTGAGCACGGTTTCGGATACGACCCGCTGTTTTTCGTCAAAGAAAAAAATTGTTTTATGGCAGAGCTGAGCAGGGAAGAGAAGAATGAAATCAGTCACCGTGCCAACGCACTCAAAAAGCTGGAGAACGAGTGGGGTAACTGGAATCAGTAAGGGAGGACTCGAATGTGAAGGTACTCATTATGAGCGACAGCCACGGATGGGAAAAAGAAGTGGAAGAAGTCATTGACCGCCACAAAGAGGAAGTCGAAGGAATACTGCACTGCGGAGATTCTGAATTGAATGCTTCCGCACCGGTGTTCGAAAACACTACTGTCGTCCGTGGGAACTGTGATATGGATGACGGACTTCCGGAAGAAGCTGTGGAAGATTTCGGAGGCATACGCTTCTTTGCTGCCCATGGTCATCTTCTCAATGTCAAAACGACGGAAATGAACCTGATCTATAAAGCACAGGAATCAGAGGCGGACGTGGTCTGTTTCGGCCATACCCATACACCGACAGCCGTTCAGGAAAAAGGAACACTGCTGATAAACCCCGGCAGCATGCGCCTTCCGCGTCAGTATCCGGAAGGAACGTACGTCCTGCTGGAAAAAAATCAGGATGAAGTGCACGTCTCTTTCCGGAACATGAAAGGGGAGCCTGTAGAAGAGCTCTCCAAAACATTTTCAATAAACGGTTGACACAAAGGAAGGAATTGTTTATATTAAGTATTGTCGCTGAAAGGCGAGGCTTTCTATAAGCAGTTCCTTTCTCTACATATTTTTTACGCGTCCCAGTAGCTCAGCAGGATAGAGCAATGGCCTTCTAAGCCATCGGTCGGGGGTTCGAATCCCTCCTGGGACGCCATTATATTAAACTTTTCAAACCCTTGGTGTACAAGGGTTTTTTCTTATTTTCAGGCTTAATTAAAGCTTTAGGCTGAAAGAAGGGCGCCTGCGGTTCCTTTACACCTGCCGCGGAGAAAGCATGCGGCTGTCCTTTCGTCCGGGAGGAACTTCAAGCTTTCTTCCGCGGTCAGCCAAATTTAACATAGCTTAGTTTTTAAAAAGCGAATGTACCAGTTTAAATAGAAGCGCAGTACAGGATGGCGGCTCCCAGAGGATGCAGCCCGGTCTGAAGATCCACTTTTGCGAAAGGATTTATCGCAAAAAGTCAGCTGAAGACAAGCCCGCGGGAAAGCGTCCATTCGAAGCGGAGCCCTCCTGCTATTCATTCATATATTATATTCTCAAAACAATCCTGGTAGAAAGCTCCATTTTTATAAACTATACAGCTCCACAAGTATACACAATATTCCTACAAAAATTAGGCAGTACCACCTATAAAGAAAGCAGGAAAAGGTTTACAATATAAGGGAGAGGGTAAAGAAAAATGTCGAACGTCCTACATTAGGCGTCTACCCGGGCTGCTTTTCTTTAATGGGATGGATAACCGGAATGCTTTCCTACTAAAAAAGGGGGTGGAAGGATGACAAAGCACAAAAGAGACGACAATGTAATTTTGTTTCCGGGGCTGATCAGCCGTCTCGTGGAGCGGGGGATGAGTGCCCTCAAGGAAAAAAGATACTACGATGCAATGTCGTGTTTCACTCAGACCGTCGAACTGGAACCCCAGCATGCCCAGGCAAGGTACGGGCTCGTCATTACGAGTATAGAACTTAACCGTCTTCCGCAGGCGAAAGAACACTGCCGATCAATGCTCGATGAAGGAATCGGCGATTATTACGAAATTCTTCAAGTATACATATCAATACTCGTCCAGCTTGGAGATTATGAAGAAGTGGCTTTTATGCTGGAAGGAGTAATGGAAGATAATAAATTCCCACCGGATAAAGCCGAATCGTTTTATCAGCTGCTCCAGTTTGCAAGACAGATGACGGGAGAATCACAGGAAATAGAAGAGGATATAGAAGAACCGGAGCTTACCCGGCCGGGGCCGGAGCTGATCGAACAGCTGGAAGAAGGAAGCATGGATCAGCAGCTTGGAGCCATCCAGCAGCTGAGCCGCTATGATCTGCAGGTGGTAAAAGATGCCTTTAGAAGCTTTCTGCTTGCCGAACAGAACAATCCGGTTTTGAAAAGTTACGTTCTTCAGCTTTTGAAGGAACTTGGCTGCGAAGAAACTTTCACCGTACATAAGTTTGGAGAATCGTACAGCGTACATATTGCCTCCCTGGAAAAAGTATTTCATGAACAGTTTGGTAAAGCAGTACTGGAACGTCTGGAAAAAGAGCTGGACCAGGTCGACCCGACGATGCTTGATATGGTGCGACAGATGTGGTGGCACTTTTTATTTGCTGTATATCCGAAATCTCCTGAACCGGTGGACGCAGACGTCTGGGCCTGTGCCCTCCATCGGACAGGACAGCGTCTTCTCAGTGAACCGGATGATGAATTGTTTGACCAGTATGAAGTGGAGGAACATGACGTGAAGGAAGCTGAAAAGCTCCTGCAGAAAATGGAGTCCACCGTCGTACTGGACTATTGACAGTCTGTTTGTAAACGGGTATAAATTTAGTGGCGCTGACTGCTGATTCACGTGCTCTCTGATCTGAAAATCCAGCTTCCCGGGGGCAGTGAAGTCCCCTGTAAAACTTACAAATAATGCATAGCGTGATCCGGCAAAGAATCAAAGGGAAATCGTTGAAATGGTTGTCTCCTATGTTATAATGGAGTGGTTGTCAACAACAGGTAACGTTAAAAAATGAACATGAATGTTGGAGGGAATATATCCTATGTCAGTAAATTGGGAAAAACAAGAAGGTAACACAGGTCTTCTTACTGTCACTGTTGACAGTAAACGTGTAGACGAAGCGCTTGATAAGGCGTTCCAAAAAGTTGTAAAGCAGGTAAACGTACCTGGATTCCGTAAAGGTAAGGTACCGCGTCCGATTTTTGAGCAGCGTTTCGGTGTGGAAGCCCTTTTCCAGGATTCCCTGGATATTCTGCTTCCGGAAGCTTACTCTGAAGCAGTGGAAGAAGCGGGTATCGACCCGGTGGACCAGCCGGAAATCGATCTCGACGACATGGCAAAAGGCGAGCCTCTTACTTTCCGCGCTACAGTAACTGTGAAGCCGGAAGTGGACCTTGGAGACTACAAAGGTCTGGAAGTAGAGAAGACAGAAACAGAAGTAACGGAAGACGAAGTGAATGAAGAAATCTCCCGCCTTCAGAACGAACATGCTGAGCTTTCCGTTGTAGAAGACGGCGAAGTACAGGAAGGCGACACGGTCGTAATGGATTTCGAAGGTTTCGTTGACGGCGAAGCATTCGAAGGAGGCCAGGCAGAAAATCATTCGCTTGAAATCGGCTCCGGACAGTTTATTCCTGGTTTCGAAGAAAAGCTGATCGGTGCGAAGCCGGGAGCAGAAACAGAAGTAGAAGTGGAATTCCCGGAAGAATACCACGCAGAAGAACTTGCCGGTAAGCCTGCAACGTTCAAAGTAAAAGTTCACGATGTGAAGCGTAAAGAGCTTCCGGAACTTGACGATGAATTTGCGAAGGACGTAGATGATTCCTACGAAACGTTTGACGACTTGAAGAGCGGTGTCCGCAAGCGTCTGGAAGACCAGAAGCAGCAGGAAGCTGACATGAGCATGAAAGATACGCTTGTGGAAAAAGCGACTGAAAATGCGTCTATCGATGTGCCGCAGGCTATGGTTGATACAGAGGTGGACCGTATGCTTCAGGAATTCGGTCAGCGTCTCCAGTCTCAGGGAATGTCTCTTGACATGTACTACCAGTTCGCTCAGACGGATGAGGAAGGCATGAAAGAGCAGTTCAAGGAAGATGCTGAAAAGCGGGTACGCATGAACATGACGCTCGAAGCCATTTCCAACGAGGAAAGCATCGAAGCGACAGAAGAAGATGTGGATCAGGAGCTTGAAAAAATGGCCGAAACGTATCAGCGTCCGGTGGATGAAATCAAGCAGCTTCTCGCTATGCAGGGCGGTACAGACGTACTGAAAGATGACCTTAAAGTACGTAAAGCGATCGATTTCCTTGTAGAGAACAGTAAGGAAGTAGAAGCTTCCAGCTCAGAAGCATCCGACCAGTAAATAACGAAAACAAACAGCAGCAAGGCACGAGCTTCTCGTGCCTTGTTTTGTACATACAAAGCAATCATTTGACAAAGGCCGCACGCTTTAATATTCTTAGAAAAGTCTGAAGGAACGGCTGTCACTTATAATAGGAAGATTTATAAAACTATGGTACACTTTATGTGATGACTATCCCGTGACATGCCGGATATTTGCTGCACTCCTTAATAAGGGCTGGGCAGTGGTTGAGAAGCCTTCCTTCGTAAAAAAAGCGAAATGTTTTGAGTAATCGCCGGTCCTATGTTTCAATACTTAATAGAGGGGTGAAAGCAGATGTTTAAATTTAATGAGGAGAAAGGACAGCTTAAATGTTCTTTCTGCGGTAAAACACAAGATCAAGTCCGTAAACTGGTGGCTGGTCCAGGTGTCTATATATGTGATGAGTGTATTGAACTCTGCACAGAGATTGTGGAGGAGGAGCTCGGTTCAGAGGAAGAAGTCGAACTCGAGGATATTCCGACACCGCACGAAATCAGAGGGATATTAAATGAGTACGTTATCGGCCAGGACAAAGCGAAGAAAACGCTTTCCGTGGCCGTCTACAACCATTATAAACGTATCAATGCAAGCAGCAAAAGTGACGATGTAGAACTCGCGAAGAGTAACATCTGTCTTATTGGTCCGACAGGAAGCGGTAAAACCCTTCTTGCACAGACGCTTGCGCGCATATTAAACGTCCCGTTTGCTATCGCCGACGCAACGTCCCTGACGGAAGCCGGTTACGTAGGGGAAGATGTGGAAAATATTCTCCTCAAGCTGATCCAGGCAGCAGACTACGACGTAGAAAAAGCAGAACGCGGCATTATTTACATCGATGAAATCGATAAAGTAGCCCGTAAATCCGAAAACCCGTCCATCACCCGTGATGTTTCCGGGGAAGGAGTGCAGCAGGCACTGCTTAAAATTCTTGAAGGTACAACTGCGAGTGTACCGCCGCAGGGTGGAAGAAAACATCCGCACCAGGAGTTTATCCAGATTGATACAACAAATGTACTGTTCATTATCGGTGGAGCCTTCGACGGCATCGATCAGATAATTAAACGCCGGCTTGGTAAAAAAGTGATCGGCTTCGGTTCGGAAACAGAAACTTCCCACTTGGAGGAACACCAGTATCTTTCCAAGATTCTCCCGGAGGATCTTCTGCGCTACGGCCTGATCCCGGAATTTATCGGACGTATGCCTGTAATCGCAAGTCTAGAGTATCTTGACGAAGATGCGCTTATCGAAATTCTTACGGCGCCTAAAAATGCGCTCGTTAAGCAGTATAAAAAACTGCTGGAGCTTGATGATGTCGAGCTTGAATTTACAGATGGTGCGCTGCGTGAAGTAGCCCGGCTTGCCATTGAACGTAAAACAGGAGCACGTGGACTCCGGTCGATTATTGAATCACTCATGCTTGATGTTATGTATGACCTTCCTTCCCGCGATGATATTGCCAAATGTATCATTACGGACGAAACGGTCCGTGACAGCAAAGCTCCGACGCTTATTGACAAAGACGGCGGAGAAATCGAAGAGCCGAGAGAAAGTGCGTAAAACTGCAATAGGATGAGGTGTGCTAAGCCGGCGCTGCGAGACGGGTCCGGAGAAGGGGGTTCCTTTCTCCGGCCGGACGCCTGGCGGAGCACATCTTTTTTTGTGAAGGCTCTGGCGGGTGTGTAATTTACGAATTTCCACCGGGCCGCAGCTTTCCTGCGAAAAAAATGAACATCAACAAAGCTTTTATGAAGAATCGTTTGTTCTGTCGAAATCAGGACTTTTTGTTATTTATTCTTTTACGAAAAAAGAAGCGTTTCCTTTTAGTCTGGGAAGGATAAATACATATACAGCAGATGAAAGTGAATACATGGAGGTGTACGAGATTATGAGCAGCACAAATGAAAAACTTCCGCTGCTTCCGCTGCGCGGACTGCTTGTGTACCCGACAATGGTCCTGCACCTGGACGTCGGGCGCAAAAAATCAGTCAGCGCGCTGGAACAGGCAATGGTCGATGATAACCGGATTTTTCTTCTTACTCAAAAGGAAGTAGGAACAGAAGATCCGGAGCAGGAAGACCTTTATACAATTGGAACCATTGCCAACGTTAAACAGATGCTCAAACTTCCGAACGGAACAATCCGCGTACTTGTCGAAGGACTCGAGCGGGCGGAAGTAACAGGGATGCAGGACGGGGACAATTATGCCTCCGCCGATACCAAGCTGATCCAGGAGCGTCAGGAAGCGACAGTGGAAGAACAGGCGATGATGCGCAGCGTTTTGGAACAATTCGAGGAATACACGAAAATATCGAAAAAAATTACGCAGGAAACATTTGCTTCCGTCGCGGATATCAGTGAACCGGGAAGACTGGCGGATATTATCGCTTCCCATCTTCCCCTCAAAGTAGTCCAGAAACAGGAAATACTTGAAACACGGGATCTCACGGAGCGGCTGAAGCTGATGCTCCGCATTATTTCCAATGAACGGGAAGTACTCGGTCTGGAGAAAAAAATCGGCCAGCGTGTGAAAAAATCGATGGAACGCACGCAGAAGGAATACTATCTGCGGGAACAGATGAAAGCTATCCAGCGGGAACTCGGCGACCGTGACGGCAAGGAAGGCGAAGCGGAGGAACTGCGGGAAAAAATCGAAGATGCAGACATGCCGGAAGCGATAGAAGAAAAAGCACTTAAAGAACTCGGCCGCTATGAAAAAATGCCTCCGAATGCAGCAGAAAGCTCTGTGATCCGTAACTATATCGAATGGCTTACCCAGGTTCCATGGAAAGAAGAAACAGAAGATATGCTCGATATTCACCGTTCCGAGGAGATTTTAAACGAAGATCATTACGGACTGGAAAAAGTAAAAGAGCGTGTGCTTGAATACCTTGCAGTCCAGCAGCGTACGCGTAAGCTGAAAGGACCGATTCTCTGCCTTTCCGGACCTCCGGGTGTTGGGAAAACATCACTTGCCCGGTCGATTGCCCGCTCCCTCGGACGCAACTTCGTCCGTATGTCACTCGGCGGTGTACGTGATGAAGCGGAAATCCGCGGTCACCGCCGTACGTATGTCGGTGCTATGCCTGGGCGGGTTATTCAAGGAATGAAAAAAGCAGGAACAGTCAATCCGGTTTTCCTTCTTGATGAAATCGACAAAATGGCCAACGATTTCCGGGGAGATCCTTCATCCGCACTGCTTGAGGTACTGGATCCGGAGCAGAACAACACGTTCAGTGACCATTTCATTGAAGAACCGTATGATTTGTCAAAAGTTATGTTTGTTACGACGGCAAATAATATAGCTTCGATTCCGCCTGCTTTAAAAGACCGGATGGAAGTGATTCATATTTCCGGCTATACGGAAGTGGAAAAAATGGAAATTGCCAAAGGCTACCTTCTGCCGAAACAGATTCAGGAGCACGGTCTGACAAAAAATGAACTGCAGGTGCGGGACGAAGCACTTCTCAGCATTATCCGACACTATACGCGTGAAGCAGGGGTGCGTAACCTGGAACGCCAGATGGCCACCGTCTGCCGGAAAGCGGCGAAACTTCTCGTTTCCGGCGAGAAAAAACGGGTTGTGCTTACAGAAAAAACACTCGAGGACATGCTTGGAAAGAAACGGTTCCGTTACGGAAAAGCAGAACTTGAAAATCAGATCGGTGCTGCGACGGGTCTTGCCTACACAGAAGCCGGCGGGGACACACTGACGATTGAAGTAGCCCTCTCACCTGGAGAAGGAAAGCTCACTCTTACCGGTAAGCTCGGAGATGTCATGAAAGAATCAGCACAGGCTGCTTTCAGCTACATCCGTACAAAAGCGAAAGAGCTGAACATCGATGCAGAATTCAACCGAAAAAACGACATTCACATCCACGTTCCGGAAGGCGCTATACCGAAGGACGGACCGTCTGCTGGTATTACGATGGCGACAGCGCTTATCTCGGCTTTGACGAATCAGCCTGTACGAAAAGAAGTAGGTATGACCGGAGAAATTACGCTCCGGGGCCGTGTGCTTCCGATCGGCGGTCTGAAAGAAAAAGCGATGAGCGCACACCGTGCCGGACTGACGCATATAATTATGCCGAAAGACAACGAAAAAGATCTGGAGGATATTCCGGAAAGCGTCCGGAGCGATCTGACGTTTATTCCTGTATCCCACCTGGACGAAGTATTAAAGCATGCGATTGTGAGGAACGAGAAATGAAAATAACGAGTGCAGAGCTGACGATCAGCGCCGCAAAGGAAGAGCAGTTTCCACCGGGGATGTTCCCCGAGGTTGCTCTTTCCGGGCGGTCGAACGTCGGCAAATCATCCTTTATTAATACCCTGCTCGCCCGTAAAGGGCTGGCACGTACGTCCCAGCGTCCTGGTAAAACTCAGACGCTGAACTATTACTGGATTAACAACCGGTTTCACTTTGTGGATGTCCCCGGCTACGGATATGCGAAAGTATCCAAAAAAGAACGGGAGGCATGGGGACGTGTCCTGGAATCTTATTTTCAGAACCGCGAGCAGCTGAAGGCTGTCGTACAGCTCGTCGATATGCGCCACAAGCCGAGCAAGGAAGATGTCATGATGTATGAATGGCTGAAGCATCACGAACGGGAAGTCATCGTTATTGGCACAAAAGCAGATAAAGTGGCGAAAGGCAAATGGGATAAGCATGCTGCTATTATCCGTAAAGAACTGCAGATGCACGAAGACGATAAGCTGATTATGTTTTCCGCAGAAACTGGACAGGGAAAAGACAAGGCATGGAGCGCGGTAACGAAAGCATTATTTAACTAAAGGTTCTTTTGACGTCCGAGCGCTGATTCTTACAGAGCCAATGAGAAAGGATTTTATGCCGATGGAAAAAATCCGTGTGGAAAATCTTTTTAAATCGTTCGAGGGTGTTCCGGTACTTAAAGGAATTGATCTCACCGTTCAGGAAGGCGATGTCGTCTGTCTGATTGGAGCGAGCGGATCAGGAAAAAGTACGCTGCTCCGCTGTCTCAACTTTCTTGAGGAAAAAGACAGCGGGACGATTGAGATCAGCGGTGAAGCTATTGAGCCAAAAACGCACAGCATTAACAAACTGCGCCGCCGGGTTGGGATGGTATTCCAGCATTTTCATCTGTTCCCGCATAAAACGGTACTGGAGAATGTGACGGAAGCCCCGGTATATGTACTCGGTATGAAAAAAGCAGAAGCAGAGGAAGAAGGCCGGAAACTGCTCGCTAAAGTCGGTCTTGCCGATAAGGCAGGATCCTATCCTTCAAGTCTCTCCGGAGGCCAGCAGCAGAGAGTCGCCATCGCCCGGGCACTGGCGATGAAGCCGGAAGTCATGCTGTTTGATGAACCGACTTCAGCTCTGGACCCTGAACTTGTCGGAGAAGTGCTCGACACGATGAAGCAGCTGGCGAAAGAGGGCATGACGATGATCATCGTTACCCACGAAATGAATTTTGCACGGGAAGTGGCGGACTATACGATGTTTATCCACGAAGGACGCATCGTCGAGAAGGGGCCTTCGAGAGAACTATTTGCGAATCCGCAGGAAGAGCCGACCAAAGCTTTTCTTAAGAGAATACTGACATAAAATCGAAGTCTCCGGAGCTTACTCCGGGGGCTTTTTTTTGAATGTCATTTTGAATATTCTAAAAATTAATGGTAGTATAAGGACAATATTAATTTTTAATATTGTTGAAACCGATTGGGGGAGTTGTTTACTGCTTTGAAACGAAAGCGCAGTTTTCCATTAAAAGCACCGGTTTTCAACAGTATTATATTTTAAGGGAAGGGGGTTTATCGGTAATGCGTGAAAAACAGAATGCTGAAATGTTCTGTTTTACGTTTGAATTCAGGTGATCTTTCTCTGCTGTCAAAGAGGCGCTTATGGAAATGTTCCATCTTTTTACCCATCCATCGGCAGACCTGGAAAAATCAACAGAGGATATGGTTGGAATCGGACGGCTCCCGTAGTTTCAGCTGCAGATTGCTCTTTAATGAAGGAGGGATGGTCATGGAAGAGAATAATAAAGATGGCATGACGAGACGAAAGTTTATTCAAAACACCGGTCTCGTTGTAGGGGGAGCTCTAGGAGGAGGACTTCTCGGAGGACTCATCGGCAGGCAGACAGAAGACAGCCAGGATCAGACCGCTAACACAGCTGGAAATAATAATGGGAACGGAGAGGAAACTCCAGCAGAAGCCCGCATGTTTTTCAAAAGGCAGGACGACTTTAACGTTCTTTCTGCTGCCTCGGAAGTCATCTTTCCAGAAGACGATATTGGGCCGGGTGCCATCCAGCTGGGCGTTCCCTATTACATTGATAAGCAGCTGGCCGGTTCTTACGGAAAAAATGCGAAAGAATACATGAAAGGGCCGTTTTTTGAAGGAGACCCTACCCAGGGGTATCAGTCGGCGATGACACGGGATAATATTTTTCTACAGGGAGTACGCCGCATCCAGCAGATAAGCCGGCAGGAATTTGATACAGACTTTCAGGATTTGGAGGAAGATAATCAGGTTGCCATTCTCGAAGAATTCGAAGCTGGAAACATCAGTATGAAAGGAGTTTCCTCGTCTGTTTTCTTTGAAACCCTTCTTGCCGCTGTGATGGAAGGTGTTTACGCTGACCCGCTGTATGGAGGTAATCGTAATATGGACGGCTGGCGCATGAAGGAGTATCCGGGTGCTCAGATGTCCTACACTAATATAATGGAAGATGAAGAATTTGCAGATATGGATCCTGTCAGTCTGCGGGACCACCACTAGTTAAGAGAGGGTGAGAGCTGTGGCAGAAGAATTGGAACGGGTGGAAGCAGTAGTTATCGGTGTCGGCTGGGCAGGGGGAATTATAGCCGCTGAACTGGCAAAAGCCGGGGTGCAGGTGCTCGGTCTGGAAAGAGGTCAGGAAAAGACACTGGATGATTTTACAATGCAGAAAGACGAATTAAAGTATGCTATCCGTTACGAACTGATGCAGGATCTTTCCAAAGAAACATTAACGTTCCGGAACGAAACCGGCCAGAGAGCGCTTCCTATGCGCCAGCACGGATCTTTTCTGCTTGGGACGGATGTCGGGGGAGCAGGAGTGCATTGGAACGGACAGTGCCCGCGCTTTCTTCCGTATGACTTTGAAATACGCTCCCAGACAGTGGAAAGGTATGGGGAGGATAAAATTCCTGAAGACATGACCATTCAGGACTGGGGTCTTACTTACGAGGAAATTGAACCTTACTATGACAAATTCGAAAAGATGGCAGGTGTATCTGGAGAAGATAATGAAATGACAGCACCTAGAGAGAATCCCTATCCGACTCCGCCGATGATGGACACACCAATGATTAACATGTTTAAAGAAACGGCCAGAAATCTAGGATACCATCCGTATCACCTTCCGTCTGCGAATTTGTCGGAGCAGTATACAAATCCGGATGGACAGACGATCAACGCCTGCCAGTACTGCTCTTTCTGTGAGCGCTTCGGGTGCGACTACGCGGCCAAGTCCGATCCGCTTATAACCGTTATTCCAACAGCGAAAGAAACAGGTAATTTTGAGATAAGGCCCCATTCGAATGTTAGAAGAATTGAATATGACGGCGAAAGAGCTGTCGGGGTTTATTTTATCGATACGATGACACAGGAAGAATTTTATCAGCCGGCTGATGTTGTGATTTTGACAGCCTATACGATGAATAACACAAGGCTGCTTCTTCATTCGGAAATTGGCACTCCCTACGATCCAGAGAGCGAAGAAGGAGTCATCGGCCGCAACTACTGCTACCAGGTCGCGCTGGCGGCAACCGGTTTTTTCGAGGACGAGCAGTTTAACTTGTTCGCCGGTGCAGGTGCGTTAGGCGCAGCGTTTGATGATTATAACGGGGACAATTTTGATCATGAGGATCTCGATTTTATTCATGGGGGAATGATTTTGTTTATGCAGTCGGGGATACGGCCTATCGGGACGAATCCGGTGCCTCCTGGAACAAAAGGCTGGGGAAGGGAGTTTAAGCAGCAGTCCACAAAATATTTTACCCGTCATATTTCTTTGATTCTTGAGGGAGCGAGTCTGCCGACGACTAATAATTACCTTGACCTCGACCCGACGTACACGGACGAATTCGGTGATCCTCTGCTGCGTATGACGTATAATTTTACGGATCAGGACCACGCTCTCGGGAATCATCAGATGGAGATCATGGAAGAATTTCTGTACGAAATGGGAGCGGACGACGTGGAGACGCTGTATGATTTCGGAGATTATTCCATCGTGCCTTATCAAGCGACCCACAATACGGGTGGAGTGATTATGGGGGAGGATCCGGAAACATCTGCTGTCAACAATTACCTCCAGATGTGGGACTGTGAGAATTTATTTGTTGTCGGAGGGTCTGCTTTCCCGCATAACAGCGGCTACAGTGGAGTTACACCTACCATCGGTGCTCTTGCGTACAGAGCTTCAGAAGGAATCATTGACTATCTGGAGCAGGGAGGCGGCATCCTCGCAGCCAGCCGGAAGGGAGACAAATCCAAAGCGTAAAGAATTAAGAAGGAAAAGATCCGCTTAAACAAGTGAAGCTGAACAGGAAGATAACTTAACCAGCATATAAAGAGGCTGTCCCGGCACATCGGGGCAGCCTCTCAGTTTGTTGATTAAATGATCGATGCAGAATATGTTTTTCAGTCGTTGTAGGAGCTCCTTCTCTTGCCCTGCCGTGGGGTCTTCAGCTGTTTGGCCTGCGCCGCGCCTCCGCTGTTTCGGAGGGAAAATCATCTCTTTATCGAAGAAAACGGCTTTACAAAGAGAGATTCTCTATAACAGAAGACTTTTTTAATTTCCCTGCAGCCGCCGCAGAGACGACTCCTGGGCGATCCAGGACGAGGCGAAGATGCGTTCAGGAAGGAATTAGCAGAGCCCGGCCCGCCCGGAAAGCGTTCCGGAAGGTGAAAGCAGAGCAGCGTTTATCTATACATGAAAAAATACTTTATCAACAGCCTCTCTACGCGTTCATAAGGATTTTTTCCATTTTGTCCGCTTACCGGTCCGGCCGAAAAGCAGAAAATACAGTCCGGTTAAAACGAGTACTACCGGGAGAATCCACTGCAGACCGGCGGCCCGGTCTTCAAAGATGGGTGTAAGAACGGACGAAAAAACTCCCGCACCCGTGATGACAAGCAGAATAAGACCGGCTGCCAGTCCGCCGCGCTTCTGGATACTGTGTTTGAAAAGAAAAGCGAATCCGATGATGAGTGTAAAATACGGCCATTCATAGCTCCAAAGCTGGAACGTATTCCCTCCGTGAAAAAGCAGGCCGAGTCCTGTCAGAAGCACGCCGGAAAACATACTGCTGTCATCCCGGCGGGCAAAAGCCTGCCACATCATGACGAGACCTATCCCGAGAAGAATCGTCGGCCATTGAAAAATAACATGAGCAAATGGGACATCAAAGCCTGTCAGGCTGATAATTATGTATACTCCGGCAGCAAGCAGACTGATACCGGCCACAGCTTGATTTGCATTCATAAACGATGACTCCTTTCCCTGCCGAAGCGGCAGGAGGGCGTCACAAATCCTTCAAAAAAAGAAAATCAGAAAATGTGACGTTCTCAGATTAAAAATGTTATAATGTAGAAAGATTTTTAAAGAATAGTGGAGGAACATGTGAGATTGTCATATGTTCCTCCATCGTGTAAAATAGATAACGGCTTAAACTCAGGGGGTGTGTCCGCAGCATGCATATTTTAGTAACCAGTTTGAATTATAAATCAACTCCTGTTGAAATACGAGAGAAATTTACGTTTCAGGAGGATATGGAGCAGGCGCTTTCCAGGCTGCGGCAGTCAAAAAGTATCCTGGAATGTGTCATTGTGTCCACATGCAACAGGACGGAGCTTTATATCGTAGCTGACCAGCTTCATACCGGCCGCTACTATACGAAGCTGTTTCTGCAGGAATGGTTCGATGTGCCGAAAGAGGACTTCAGCCATTACCTGCAGGTGCGTGAAGATGAACATGCGATTGAGCATCTTTTCCGCGTCGCATGCGGACTTGATTCCATGGTACTCGGAGAAACGCAGATTCTCGGGCAGGTACGCCAGAGCTTTGATATGGCCCGTGAACAGGGAACGACAGGTACGATTTTCAATCACCTTTTCAAAGAAGCAGTGACGCTCGCCAAAAGGTCCCACTCCGAAACGGCAATAGGTGAAAATGCCGTCTCTGTCAGCTATGCTGCTGTAGAGCTTGGAAAACAGATTTTCGGAGGCTTTCAGGATAAAAAAGTGCTCGTCATGGGTGCCGGGAAAATGAGTGAACTGACGGCAAAGCATCTTACGTCAAGCGGTGTATCAGATATTACTGTCATGAACCGGACGAAAGGAAAAGCCGAGGAGCTGGCCGCGAAGTTTTCCGGAAGGGCGGAAGACATGCAGCATCTCGACATGTCTCTCGAAACATCAGATATTCTTATCAGCTCCACAGGTTCCAAAGATTACGTTCTTCATAAAGAGGATGTGCGCCGGCAGCTGAAAAAACGGAAAGGCCGTCCGCTTTTCCTTGTGGATATTGCCGTGCCTCGTGACCTCGATCCGGAACTGGCAGAGCTTGATAACGTGTATTTATATGATATTGATGATCTTCAGGGCATCGTGAATGCCAACCTGGAAGAAAGACGACGGGAAGCAGAAAAGATCGAACTGATGATTGAGGAAACGCTCGTGTCGTTCAGCCAGTGGCTGGATACGCTCGGCGTTGTTCCGGTCATTACGGCGCTGCGTTCAAAAGCGGCGGCGGTGCAGGAACAGACGATGGAAAGTCTGGAAAGAAAGCTTTCCAGTATGACGGAGCGTGAGAAAAAACTCATCCGCAAGCATATGAAAAGCATCATAAACCAAATGCTCCGTGATCCTGTGACAGCTCTTAAGGAAATTCCGGAAGAGGAGAATCCGGAAGAGCTGCTCGAGTATATGACAAAAGTGTTCGGGCTCGATCCCTACATGGACGAGGCGGATTCCCCGCTCACACATGATATTCAAATCAATAAAGCAGAGCGGGAATGGAGTATAGAACGGCGCAGAACAGAACTTGCTGCCAGACAGGAAAAACTGGTACGGACGCTGATCCGATGAGTACGCTCTACCTGCTGATCCTGATGCTCTATTCCATCAGTGTCCTCGGCTATTTTATCGATTTTATGCAGAACAACCAGAAGGTCAACCGATTGGCCTTCTGGTTGCTTTCTATTGTCTGGGTGCTCCAGCTCGCCCTTTTCATCTGGCGCTATGTGACCCTCGAGCGGCCGCCGATCATGACGGCGTTTGAAGGCATGTTTGTTTACGCATGGATTCTTGTGACCGTTTCCCTGTTTTTAAACCAGCGGGTGAAAATGAATGCTTTCGTGCTGCTTCTGAATGCGATCGGCTTCATTATGCTTTCTGTGAGCCTCAGCGCCCCGGGGGATAACGTTTCGTCGGAGCTTGCAAGCGTACTGATTACAGAGTTTCTAATCGTCCACGTGGGGCTGCTGATGCTTTCCTACGGGGCTTTTACCGTTTCATTTGCCTTTTCTGTTATGTACGTCATCCAGCATAAACTGCTGAAAAAAAAGCGCTGGGGGGCATGGATGGGAAAGCTCGGCAATCTATCTACGCTGGAACGCAACTCCTATTATGCCGCTCTGATCGGACTTCCGCTGCTTTTTACGGGGCTCGTTCTCGGTATTGTCTGGGCATCGGTCGCTGTAGGAGCGATCCCGTGGTTTGACGTGAAGGTGCTCGGATCAGTCGTTGTGCTGCTTGTTTACGGTGCTTTTCTCGTGCAGTACCGTGTCGCAGGCATGCGGGGCTACAACCTGGCCCTTTTGAATACGGCAGCTTTTCTGCTGCTTCTCATCAATTATTTTCTTTCGGGATCTTTCTCCGATTTTCACCTCTGGTAAAATGCGGAGAGAATTTCCCCATGTTACAATAAAAACCGTAATATAAGCTGAAGGAGGCGCTTTATGCGTAAAATAGTAATAGGTTCCCGCCGGAGCAACCTTGCGATGACCCAGACCCGCTGGGTGATAGACAAGCTGAAGGATCTCGGCGTGCCATATGAGTTTGAAATTAAGGAAATCGTAACAAAAGGGGATAAAATTCTCGATGTGACACTTTCCAAAGTCGGAGGAAAAGGTTTGTTCGTCAAAGAAATTGAGCAGGCGATGTATGACGGGGAAATCGATATGGCGGTGCACAGCATGAAAGATCTTCCATCGGTGATCGCTGAAGGACTGACTATCGGTGCCGTGCCGGAAAGAGAAGACCCGCGCGATGCCTTTATTTCCAACAGTGGGGTAAAGCTTGCGGAGCTTCCGGAAGGAGCGGTTGTTGGTACGAGCAGTCTCCGCCGGGGGTCACAGGTACTTATTCAGCGCCCGGACTTAAAAATCCAGTGGATCCGCGGCAATATCGAAACGCGGCTTCGTAAGTGCCGGGAAGAAGGATACGATGCGATTATTCTCGCAGCAGCCGGTTTAAAGCGGGTAGGTTGGGATCCGTCCATCGTCTCGGAGTTTCTCGATCCCGCTTCGTGCATCCCGGCTGTCGGCCAGGGTGCCCTCGGTATCGAGTGCCGCGAGGACGATCAGGAAATTCTGGATCTTCTGAAAAAAATTCACGATCCGCTGACGGCCCGCACGGTAGAAGCAGAACGTGCTTTTCTTCATACAGTGGAAGGCGGATGCCAGGTGCCGATCGGCGGCTATGCCGAACTGACGGACAATGACGAGGTGGAACTGACCGCACTTGTCGCTTCCCCGGACGGAAAGCAGGTATTTAAGGAGCACGTTGTCGGCGCTGACGGTGCGGCTATCGGACGACAGGCTGCACAGAAAATGCTCGATGAAGGTGCAAAGGAAGTACTCGATAAAGTAAAAGCGGAACTCGACGAATAGAGGGATAGGATGGAACGGAGACGACTGAAGCTGCTGAATACAAGAGCTGTCCACCAGGCGGCTCCGCTCCGCACGGTCCTGGAAGAGTCAGGGGCAGAGAGTGTGGACCTTCCGCTTATCCGTATAGAAGCGGAAGAAGTACATCTCCCTGAATTGAAAGAGAGCGACTGGCTCGTCTTTACGAGTGTGAATACGGTGGAGTTCTGGCACCGGCTGTCAGTGAATAAACCGAAAGCACGCATTGCCTGCGTCGGTCCGAAAACAGCGGCCTGTGCTGAAAGTAAAGGCTATACGGTCGATCTCGTGCCAAAAAGGTTCGATGCAGAGGCTCTTGCAGAGGCGCTGATAAAAACGGTCCGCCGGGAAGACCGGATCGTTTACCCGCGCAGCCGCCGGGCCCGTCCGGCATTGAAGCATCTGCTGGAGGAAGACGGCCGCATAGTGGAGGACATCGTACTTTACGATACAGTACCCGATCCGGACGCTCAAGAGCGGCTCGTACCGCTGCTGGAGCAGGTGGATGGGGTGCTTTTTCTCAGTCCTTCGGCCGTACATGCTTTTTTTGAAGCAGCTCCGGCTGATCTCCCGGAAAATCTTTTCTTCGGAAGTATAGGAAGTATTACTGAAAAAGCGATTCGAAAGTATACGGACCGGGAAGTGATAACACCGGAGACCTATACGATAGAAGCGCTCGTTACGACGATAATAAAAAAGAAGGTGACCGTATGAATGTAACTTTTGACCGGCACCGCCGGCTGCGCCGGACATCCGGTATCCGCAGCATGGTGCGCGAAACACACGTACGTCCGGAAGATTTTATTTATCCGATTTTCGTTATGGACGGGAACGATATTAAAAATCCGGTAGCTTCGATGCCGGGAGTGTATCAGTGGTCCCTGGATCGTGTAGATGCAGAAGTGGCGGAAGCGGTGGAAAAAGGGATTGAAACAATTATTCTTTTCGGTGTACCGGCAGAAAAAGATGCGGTTGGGTCAAGCGCCTATGATACAGAAGGCATTGTACAGCGTGCGACAAGACAGATCAGAGCGGCTCATCCGGATCTTACGATTATAGCAGATACGTGCCTCTGCCAGTTTACCGATCATGGGCACTGCGGTGTCGTAAAGGATGGGGAAATTCTGAACGATGAATCGCTGGATCTGCTTGTGCAGACCGCTGTTTCCCAGGCGGAGGCGGGGGCGGACATCATCGCTCCTTCCAACATGATGGACGGTTTCACAGCGGCCATCCGCCAGGGTCTTGATGAAGCGGGCTATAAAAACATTCCGATCATGAGCTACGCCGTAAAATACGCTTCGGCGTTTTACGGACCGTTCCGGGACGCTGCCCATTCTTCGCCGCAGTCGGGAGACCGGAAGACGTATCAGATGGATCCGGCGAACCGCAGGGAAGCATTCCGCGAAGCCGCTTCCGACGTGGAAGAAGGAGCGGATTTTCTGATTGTGAAACCCGCCCTCTCCTACCTTGATATTATCCGCGACATAAGAAACCGGGAGGACGTGCCGGTTGTGGCGTACAACGTCAGCGGGGAATACTCCATGATCAAAGCAGCGGCACAGAACGGCTGGATTGATGAAAAAGCTGTCGTGCTGGAAAAACTGACGAGTATGAAGCGTGCCGGAGCAGACTTGATCTTAACCTACTACGCGAAAGACGCAGCCGACTGGCTGAAAGAATCGTAAGAACAAAATCGTTGACGAGGTGATACAGATGAACTGGAATCAATCTTCGAAAGCATTTGAACAGGCAAAACCACTTATGCCGGGCGGAGTAAACAGTCCGGTACGGGCGTTTAATTCCGTCGGGCGCGACCCGGTCTATTTTGACAAAGGAAAAGGCTCCCGCCTATGGGATCTGGACGGGAATGAGTACATTGATTATGTGCTTTCCTGGGGACCGCTCATCCACGGACACGCGGATGACAAAGTCGTGGAAACCGTGCAGGATCTCACGGCGAAAGGGACAAGTTTCGGTGCACCGCACGAAATGGAAACAAAGCTGGCAGAACTCGTAATCGACCGTGTCCCGTCCATTGAAATGGTACGTATGGTCAGCTCCGGGACCGAAGCAACGATGAGCGCTCTTCGTCTTGCACGCGGCTATACCGGCAGAAATAAGATTCTGAAATTCGAAGGCTGCTATCACGGACATGGGGATTCCCTGCTGATTAAAGCAGGATCCGGCGTGGCGACACTCGGCCTTCCGGACAGCCCGGGAGTACCGGAATCCGTTGCTTCCAACACGCTGACGGTACCGTACAATGATCTGGAAAGCCTGAAAGTGGCATTTGAAAACTTCGGGGACGATATTGCCGGCGTCATTCTTGAACCGGTAACCGGCAACATGGGCGTTGTCCGCCCGGAGGAAGGCTTTCTTGAAGGCATCCGTGAAATTACGGAACAATACGGCTCGCTGTTAATATTCGATGAAGTGATGACCGGGTTCCGCGTCGGCTATAACTGTGCGCAGGGAGAGCTCGGCGTAACACCGGATCTTACGTGCCTCGGAAAAGTGATCGGCGGCGGTCTTCCGGCTGGAGCCTTCGGCGGACGCCGTGACATTATGGAGAGAATTGCTCCTGCAGGAAACATTTATCAGGCAGGGACTCTTTCCGGCAATCCGCTTGCGATGGGAGCAGGCTTTGAAACGATCAGTCAGCTCACACCGGAAAGCTACGACTACTTCGATAAAATCGGGGACCGGCTGGAAAAAGGCATGGCCGAAGCTGCAGAGAAGCACGGCATTCCGCACTGGACGACGCGTGCCGGATCGATGGTCGGTTTCTTCTTCACCAATGAAGAGGTAAGAAATTTCGAAACGGCAAAAACATCAGATCTGGACATGTTCAGCCGCTACTTTAACCTCATGCTGGAAAACGGAGTTTCTGTACCGCCGTCCCAGTTTGAAGGACTGTTCCTCTCCACGAAGCACACGGAAGAGGACATTGAAAAGACGATCGCTGCAGCGGAAAAAGCTTTTTCCGTTATTGCAGAAGAGCGTAAGTAAAGTACAAGTGCCAAAATCGATATAAAATTGTTTTATGTCTTTAAGCTCCGGCAATAAAGACTGAATAAAGGAAGCTGTCCCATATATTTGGGGCAGCTTTCAAACTTTTGATAAAGTATTGTTTAAGTATAGGCAGAGGCTTATCTGCTTCCGCCTGCCGGAACGCTTTCCGGGCGATTCCTTCCTGAACGGATCTTTGCCTCGTCCTATCTCGCCTCGGAGCATTCCCTGCGGCTGGAACAGGGCAATAAAAAATGATTTTTAAACACCTTTTTCTTTATTTGAATGGCTCTGTTAAAGCAATGTTGATATTCATATAAAAAACATAAATTCCACACAACTGGAATTTATGTTTGATTTTATTGTCTTCTTCAAGTAACGCACCCTTTACTTGAAGAAGACTAAACTTATAACTGCACAGTTTTGCTTAACTTTTTCCAGAAGTACCAGGCATTAAGGTATTTCTCAAAATCATATGGATGATGTTTAATACAAGCCCCTAAACGAAGGTACAAACCAATAATTACTTCGTCGTATAAAGTTGAAGTATTTTTTTTCCCTTTAATCACCAAATGACTAACTGCTGAGTCTATAGTTTCTTTTGTTAAATCATTTGGTGAAGAACAAAAAGCATAGATTAAATCATATAGGGGATATCCGATAACAGGAGTTGGGTCAATTACGCCTCTTAATTCTCCATCGTTATAAATGAAATTATGAACTCCACAATCACCGTGTAATAGATATTTTTCTCTTTCTGTGTCCTGGTTCTTTAGGTTTTCTAAAACATTAAGTACAAAGTTATATTCATCCCCTGCTAAATGTGGTTTTAATAACTTATTTATTTCAATAATCTCATTCAAAAGAAAAGATTCCCAGGAATCTGTTAATTCATCTGTGTATCCAAATCCAATGTCCTTCGGAACGGTTTTATAATTATTTATAACTTCATCCACAAGTGTTTTAAGCATTTCCTGCTTATTTTTTACTGTAAAGTTTGTTGTTCCAGAAATGAATGAATAGACTATATAATTATATGATTTCTCAACAAAGAGAAGATTAGGTAATAGGTTTAATTTCTTGTAGAAATCAAGAAAATACATCTCTGATTTTAAAATTTGTTTTTCATTTAACTTAACAACAAACTTAGTACCATCATAGTTATGAAGAAGGTATAATTCACTGACAGTACCCTATCGTTCGTTTTACATCTTCTGCTTTTTCCTTCAAAAAATGATAGAACATGGTCGTTTTACCGGAAGCTGTAGTGGACATGGAGGGACTCCAGAGCGATGAAGATCGAGCCGAAGATCCATTCTGACCGACAAAAGGAGGGCAGAATTAGCTGAGGCCGGTCCGCTCGGAAAGCCTCTCCATGGAAACGAAAGCGGCTATTTATTCTCTCTATAGCTTTTAATTAAACAGCATCAGCTCCGGTTGGAAAGACTTTTCTCTTCCAGGAACAGCCGGCCGCTGAAGAAGTGTTTCTTTCTATAGAAGGTAGGGAAGAGAAAGAGTAACTGTGTTTACATAGGTAGTGACGCTGAAGGAGAGTGACGAACATGGATAGAGGAGAACTGCAGGAAATACTGGACCGGAACCGGCCCTTTGCAAAGCTGGGAAATACGGCAGACTACATTCCGGAGCTCGCTTACGCCGATCCGGATCAGATCGGACTGACGATTGCTTCACCGGATGGAAAAATAACGAGCGTCGGGGACTGTGAAACTCCTTTTACGCTGCAGAGTATTTCCAAAGTGATAAATCTGCTCGTCGCCGTACTCGACAACGGGCCGGACCAGGTGTTTTCCAAAGTCGGCATGGAGTCAAGCGGGGAGCCGTTTAATTCCGTATCAGAGCTGGAATCCAAGCCGGAAAACCGCCCGCTGAATCCGCTCATTAACGCCGGGGCCATCGCGGTCTCCTCCATGATCCGCGGAAATGATGTAGAAGAGCAGTACGAACGGGTCTGCCAGTTTATCAGCGGCATTATCGGCCGGGATAACCTCGAATACGATGAAAAAGTATTTCAATCAGAAATACTGACCGGCGACCGGAACCGCTCCCTCGCCTACTTTATGAAAAGTACCGGTGTGATCGATACAGATGTCGAGAAAGCACTCGAGCTTTACTTCCGGCTCTGTTCTATTAAAGTTACGTGTTCCGATCTGGCGAAGATCGGGCTGTTTTTATCAACAGGAGGGCGGTCCCAGGGCCAGGTTGTACATAAAAACCTGCCGAGAGCCGTGAAAATTTCCCTCTCGATTATGCTGACGGCCGGGATGTATAATGAATCCGGGGAAACGCTTCTACGCTCAGGAATTCCTGCAAAAAGCGGAGTGAGCGGCGGCATTCTCGCTGCCCCGCCGCATGAAATGGGCATCGGTATTATCGGACCGGCAATTAACGGAAAAGGAAACAGCGTAGCCGGACTGAAAATCCTTGAGGATATCTCCAGCAAATACCGACTGCATATTTTTGATAAATAGTGCCTTCATACAGTGAGTACAAAGGAGGGATCGTTTAACTATGGATGCAGTGGCAGCGATTTATCAACTGATGGCCCTTGTTCTTCCGCTTCTTTTTTTAGGCGGTGGAATTTACCTGGCTGTCTTTTTTGTCCGCTCCTCGCGGGAAAGAAATAAACGTCTTCGTGCAATTGAAGAAAAACTGGACAGGCTTGCAGACAACCGGCCGGATTGAACAGGAGGATAACAGATGAGCTACTTTAAGAAATTACGGGAATCCTTAGGGAAGGAAACACTTCTTCTTCCCGGAGCGGCAGTGATTATACATACAATAGAAGATGATATACTGCTGCAGAAAAGAGAAGAAGGCGAATGGGGGCTGCCGGGAGGCTTAATGGAGCCTGGTGAAAGCTTTGAAGAAACAGCGGTACGGGAAGTGAAGGAAGAAACGGGCCTGGCTCTTCCGGAAGAGGACATGCACGCTTTCGGAATGTTTTCGGGGAAAGATTACTACGTGGAAGCGCCGAACGGGGACCCGTATTATGCAGTGACCGGTCTATATACGTGCGAAGCCCCCGCTGGAGAATTGTCGGATTCAGATGAAGAAACAGTGGAGCTGCAGTGGTTTCCTCTAACAGCTCTGCCGGACAATCTCCGCAGGTCGCATAAACACTTTTTGAAATTGTATAAGGAAAACGGTGTGCAGAAAGGCGTTATCGACAAGTAGTATTGATTCTTCCGGCATGCCGTTGTAAAATACGTGTATAGAACATGCCCTGATGGGGAGCAGTACTGCATGCACATTTCTCAGAGAGGACGGCCGGCATTGTGCCGCTGTAAGGCCGTCTGTCATGGAATGCAGGAAGTCGCCCCGGAGCAGTCCCGGTGACCGATTCAGCAGCCGGGGACGTTTCAGCCGCGTTAAGGCCGTGAGTGTACCGGAAAAACAAACCGGGAAGGTGTGCAGATATCTTTCCAAAAGCATCGTTTCCGGTAAACAAAGGTGGTACCGCGGGGAAAACAGCCCTCTTCGTCCTTTGCGACAGGAGGGCTTTTTGTATGCGCAAATATACAATATACAGGAGGAAAAGCCGATGGCAGAACAGCAGCACGACATTTCTATGCCGCCGAAATATGATCCGCAGGCAACGGAGGCAAAATGGTACGAGTACTGGAAGGAAGGAAAGTTTTTTGAAGCATCCGGAGACAGAAGCAGGGACCCTTATACGGTCGTCATCCCGCCTCCGAACGTCACTGGAAGACTTCACCTCGGTCACGCGTGGGATACGACGCTTCAGGATATTCTTATCCGGACAAAACGGATGCAGGGTTATGATACACTCTGGCTTCCGGGGATGGATCATGCCGGGATTGCGACGCAGGCGAAAGTGGAAGGAAAGCTGAAAGAAGAAGGAATTTCCCGCTACGATCTCGGACGGGAGAAATTTCTCGAAAAAAGCTGGGAATGGAAAGAGGAATATGCTTCCTTTATTCGTGAGCAGTGGGCCAAGATGGGGCTTTCCCTTGATTATTCCCGCGAGCGGTTCACGCTCGATGAAGGCCTCTCGGATGCGGTGCGGGAAGTATTCGTCCGTCTGTATGAGGA
>PWLM01000033.1 GCA_003560495.1 Bacillus sp. (in: firmicutes)
GCGGGGAGCTGTTTGTTTTCGTCGAGCAGCGTACCGTCAATGTCAAAAAACAGCAGTTTTTGTTCCATATTTCATACTCCTCTCAAAATCACACTTTCTCTCCGCTCCATTATAAGTGAAATTGTGCACGTAGTACACCCGGAAGGCTGAGTCTGATATTTTCTTTCTGCCTTCATTTATGCAAAACCATTGTAGATTTCCTCCCACTTGAAATAATAGGATTTATCAGAAATTTTTGTGACCTTGGGAGGTGAGGACGTGCCGATTAATGTGCCGAAAAATCTGCCGGCAAAAGATGTGCTGGAACTGGAAAACATATTTGTGATGGAAGATGAGCGGGCTACGATGCAGGACATCCGTCCTCTGAATATCATCATTTTAAATTTAATGCCGGAAAAAGAAAAAACGGAAGCCCACCTGCTGCGTCTTCTCGGAAATTCGCCGCTTCAGTTGAATATTACTTTCCTTCGAACCGCTACGTATCAGCCGAAAAACGTGAGCCATTCCCATCTGGAAGCATTTTATCAGGATTTTGACAGTATTAAAGACCATAAATTTGATGGAATGATTATTACTGGAGCTCCTATTGAGCATATTGCGTTTGAAGATGTGATCTACTGGGAGGAAATGACGCGCATTATGGACTGGGCAGAAACGAATGTCACGTCAAACCTTCACATCTGCTGGGGGGCGCAGGCTGTTCTTTATCACCTGTATGGAATTAATAAAGTACCGCTTGAACAGAAATGCTCCGGTATTTTCCGTCACCGCATCGATCCAGTTATGCGCAACGTTGAACTTCTCCGTGGTTTTGACGACGAATTTATCGCTCCTCACTCCCGCCATACGAACATTGCGATTGAAGCACCAAAAGAACACGATGAGCTGCTTCTGCTTGCCTCTTCAAAAGAAGCAGGCCCTTTTCTTATGATGTCCAAAGACGGCCGCCACATTATGGCGACCGGTCACCTGGAATATGATACCGTCACGCTGAAGGAAGAATATGAACGGGATCTGGACCGGGGGCTGAGCGTGCAGATTCCGGCACACTACTTCCCTAACAACGATCCAACAGAAGCACCGATGAACCGTTGGCGTTCCCACGCCCATCTGCTGTTTTCCAACTGGCTGAACTACTACGTGTACCAGCAGACACCATATGAGTGGCGCTGATATTCCTAAAGACCTTTTTACAGCCCGGAGCTGTCCCAATTTATGGGGCAGCTCTTTCTTACGTTCATTTACTGAAAGAACTTCTTTCTGCAGGTGCTTTCCGGGTCAGAAGTAATTTCAAACTACCCCTGTAAATGCGCGTAGCCATCGGAGCAGTTCTCGACTTTTAGAAGCAGTTGTTTTATTTTCTGCAGGAAGGGTATTTATTCTTATGCTTACAGAGGAGGAATCGTAATGTCAGATATACCAAGAAATAATACAATGATGCAGTTTTTCGAATGGCATCTGCCAAATGACGGGGATCATTGGAACCGTCTGAGTGATATGGCGGAAGAGTTGAAGAGCCAGGGAATTGATTCTGTATGGATTCCGCCTTCCACGAAAGCTATTTCCCAGGACGACAACGGATACGGGGTTTATGATACATACGACCTTGGAGAATTTGATCAAAAAGGAACTGTCCGTACGAAATACGGTACGAAGGATGAACTGATTCAGGCAATCGAAGTCTGCCATGAGCATGGGATCCGGGTGTACGCTGATGTCGTAATGAACCACCGGGCCGGTGCAGACGACACTGAGCTGTTTGAAGTAGTGGAAGTCGACCCCGAAAACCGGGAGGAAGAAGTAAACGAACCTCATGACATCGAAGGATGGACCCACTTCGCATTCCCCGGGCGGGATGGGGAATATTCGGATTTTGAATGGCATTTCTATCATTTCAACGGCACAGACTACGATGCAGCTACGGAAAAAACGGGTATCTTCCACATTCTCGGTGAAGGTAAAGAGTGGAATAATCACGTGGACGACGAGTTCGGCAACTACGACTACTTAATGTTTGCCAACATCGACTATAACCACCCGGAAGTACGTGAGGAAATGAACAGCTGGGGCCGCTGGTTTGCAGAGGAAATAAACTGCGATGGTTTCCGTCTGGATGCGATTAAGCATATCAACCACCTTTTCATTAAAGAATTTCTTTATTTAATGCGGGAAGAACAGGGGGAGGATTTCTATTTTGTCGGAGAGTTCTGGCATCCGGAACTGGAAGCGATTGAATCGTTCCTGGAATACACGGAATACAGTATCGATATGTTCGATGTCGCACTCCACTATAATTTTTTCGAGGCGTCCAATGAAGGAGATGCTTTTGATATGCGCACCATTTTCGACGGCACTCTCGTACAGAAGCACCCGGCAAATGCAGTGACATTTGTGGACAACCATGATTCTCAGCCTCATGAAGCACTGGAGTCCTGGGTGGAAGATTGGTTTAAACCGCTGTCTTATGCGATGATTCTTCTCCGGGAAGACGGGTATCCGTGCGTTTTTTACGGCGACTATGCAGGGATCAACGGCGATGCGCCGATGGAAGCCAAACGGGAAATGCTCGAGCCTTTTCTTCATGCCAGGTATCATTTCAGCTATGGAGAGCAGGAAGATTATTTTGATCATATGAATACGGTCGGCTGGGTCCGGTTCGGCAATGAAGAAATACCCGGCTCCGGCTGCGCGGTCGTAATGACAAACAGCGAACCCGGCAGTAAACAAATGTACGTCGGGGAAGAACGTGCCGGGGAAGACTGGCACGACCTGACAGGAAGCAAAGAAGATATTATTACGATTAAAGACAACGGCTGGGCCGATTTCCCTGTCGAAGGCGGAAGTGTTTCCGTGTACGCCCCGAAGGTCGACTGATTAAACTATTCCACTGTATAAAAAGAGGCTGCCCATATTTCAGGGCAGCCTCTTTCATTTATCTTTTATCCCCGCTATGTTAAAGCCTGAAGATCCTCATGGACGGAAGAACAGCCGCAGGCGACTTTCTGAATATCACGGAGCTTTAACAGAAAGAACAAAGCCTGTTTATGATCTGTCTTTCTTACCGCATGCTGTAGTGGACATGGGGGACTCCGAGGCGATAAAGGCCGTGCGGAAGATCCATTTCTTCCAAATCGAAGATTGGAAGAAATTAGCTGAAGCCGGCCCGCCCGGAAAGCCTCCCTATGGAAACGAAGGCCGAAACCTTACTTATCTATTATATTTTCAAGACAGCTTTTATCTTTAATGCCTCCGCTGCTTCAGCGCGCGCCGGCTGTTTCAAAACAGGCTTTATAAAGACTTTTTACAGCGGCATCTGCCTGGGAGGCATTGACGCCGAACATCATGCTGACTTCCGAGGAACCCTGATTGATCATTTTAATATTGATTCCTGCTTCCGCCAGAGCAGTTGTAGCCTTGGCAGCCACCCCGACAGTACTTGCCATACCTTCCCCGACTACCATTACCATCGCGAGCTCTCTTTCCACGTGTACTTCCTCCACTTGGAGTTCTGTGCGGATGCGGTGAAGAATTTTTTCCTCTTTACCGTTTTCCAAATACTCTTCCCGGAGAATGATGGACATGTTATCAATTCCGGAAGGCGTATGTTCAAACGAAATTCCTTCTTCTGAAAGGATCTTCAGCAGGTGCTGTCCGAACCCTACTTCCCGGTTCATTAAATACTTTGTCAGGTTGATCGTTAAAAAACCTTTATCGGCCGCGATGCCGATCACCGGAAGCCCTTTCTGCTCTCTTTCCGCTACAATGAGCGTTCCGTCCGCTTCCGGGCGGTTCGTGTTTTTAATGCTGACCGGTACCTTTTTGGCTACTACCGGCTGCAGTGCTTCGTCATGGAATACCGAAAAGCCGGCGTACGCGAGCTCCCGCATTTCCCGGTAGGTTAATTCTTTCATTTCGTTCGGATTTTCCACAAGAGACGGATTAACAGAGTAGACGGAGTCCACATCGGTGAAATTCTCGTACAGAGAAGCTTCAACTCCGGCAGCTACGATGGAACCGGTGATATCCGAACCGCCGCGCGGAAACGTTACGATATGACCGGTTTTAGAAACTCCAAAAAAGCCTGGAATCACGAGAATTCCGTTTCGTTCCCGCAGCTTTTTCAGGCGGTCGTATGCTTCCGGGAGTACCCGTGCGTCCCCTGGTTCATCCGTAACTACGATCCCTGCCTCCTCCGGGGGTACAAAGTGGGCTTCTTCCCCCAGTTTTTCGAGATAGGCTGCCATCAGCCTTGCATTCTCGTTTTCTCCGCTTGCTTTCAGGGAGTCAAACAGCCGCGGGGTGTCTTCTTTATATGTTTCAATCAAGTGCTGCAGGCGGGCATGGATCGTGTCGAGAAGTTCTTTATCCAGGCCGAGCTCATCCACGATCGCAGCGAACCGGTCAACTACTTTACGAAGAGGCTCTTTTGTTTCCTCGCCTGCTGCCGCTGTTTCCGCGAGCTCAATCAGCAGATCCGTTGTCTTAATGTCTTCCGGGAATCGTTTCCCCGGGGCGGAAACGACAACAAGGCGTCTTTCTTTTTCCGCCCGGATAATCGATGCGACTTTAGTAAACTGCCCCCCGTCCGCCAGGGAGCTGCCGCCGAACTTCACTACTTTTATCATTAAAAAATCTCCTTTTGTTTTTTGTAGGTGCACAAATAGCTTTTCTATAAAGACAATAACGAAATTATACTAAAATTCAGATACACCGGCAAGATGAAGGGCGCATTTTATCAGAAGAAAGCAAAAAGGAAGCTGCCCCTGAGGAACAGCTTCCTTTTGTTTAAATTAGTTCTGCTCGATCGTTACTTCATGAAGCTGGTAAAGGCCGTTTGGATGCTTCCAGAAGCCCTGTACTTCGTCACGCACACCA
>PWLM01000070.1 GCA_003560495.1 Bacillus sp. (in: firmicutes)
CTAAACCGGAGCTTTTCCAACAAAGCCTGGAAGAAATCATGACACTCGCTGCCCGTGGAGAACTGAAACTTGAAATCGGCGGCGTCTACCGTCTGGAGGAAGCTGCCCGCCTTCACGAAGATATGGAAAGCCGAAAGACAAGCGGAAAACTCATTCTTACCCCTTAACAGCATCCTGCAGAGAATAAAATAAACGAAAACAAAGCTGCCTTGGATTAAAACGCCGGGGCAGCTTTAGTAATTGCCAACAAAAGACTTATGAACTCAAATCATTTGCGTGAATTTTCACAACTTCCTTCCTGATGTTCACTAAGGTGATTTAATTCACTATAAAGAAATTGTATTATAAAGGAAAAGGAGGTAGGTATTGTTGAAATCGCTCTTGACGCTTATCACTGCTTTGTGTACAGCTGTTATCCTGACAGCCGCTCAGCCACAGTCCGCCGAAGCTGCCCTGCAGCAGGAGGACCGCGGAGAAGCTGTTGTTGAACTGCAGCAGAAATTGATCAAAATGGATTACTTACATAGTGAGGCAACCGGATATTATGGTCCCCTTACTAACGAGGCAGTACAGAATTTCCAACGGGATTTTAACCTCGCCGTTGACGGAACAGCCGGCCCTGCAACGATACATAAACTAAATGAAGTGGAAGCCGCTGCAAGAACCGTGCATGGTGAAGCACGTGGTGAATCGTTTGAAGGCCAGGTAGCCGTAGCCGGGGTAATTAAAAACCGTGTGAACTCCTCTGAGTTTCCTTCTGCTATCAGCGAAGTCGTTCATCAGCAGCGCCAGTTTACAGCCGTGGATGACGGGCAGTATTATCTTCAGCCTGATGCTTCTTCCTACCAGGCTGTCAAGGAAGCCTGGCAGGGATGGGATCCTTCTCAGGGAGCGCTTTACTACTACAATGCTGCCACTGCCACATCAGAATGGATCTTCACCCGCCCTGTGAAATTTTCGATTGGAAAACACACATTTGCCGATTAACTTACAAAGACTGCTCTTCTTTAAAAGAAGCAGCAGTCTTTTTTTGTATTACCAGAATTATCTCCTTCTAATAAAACAGCTGTGTAAAGTTCGCTGTTTATGACTGGAGAGGAGTTTTTCTATCCGTCACAGTAAAAAGTTGTCTGTTCCCAGGAGCGAAATCTTCTGGTAAAACGAGCTTCAAGGCGCCCTATATCAACAAAGACACTTATGCAGCATCATTGCCCCATGAGGAATGAAAAGACCCTTTTATCGTAATGTAACCTCCTATCTAAACGGAAGGTCGAAGCCTGTTTAGACGGGAGCTCCTGCTCTGTTTTTTTACCGTAAGCTGAAGTGGACATGGAGGGACTCCGGAGCGATCAAGGACGAGCCGAAGATCCGTTCAGGATGGAATTAGCTGAGGCCGGCCCGCTCGGAAAGCCTATCCATGGAAAAACGAAAGCGAACCCCCCTTTTTGTTTTCAAGGTAGCCTAAAAAGAAGCAGCAGTCCTTTTTATCTTACCGGAATCATCTAATCTTAATAAAACAGCTGCGTTGTTTTAATGGATGCCTATCCTCCAAAAAAGATTCTAGACAGATAAATAACTACTGAAACAGTCAGCGCACTGAACAGCGTGGAAAACAGAACGACCTGGGAAGCGTATTCCGGATGAATTTTATATTCCTGGGCGATGACTGCACTGTTGACCGAAGTCGGCATTGCCGAAGCGATAAACAGCGCCTGGGCCATCACTCCTTCCACCGGAAGCAGCCAGATAATAACGAAGGCAGCTGCCGGTCCGATAATAAGGCGCGAACCAATGCTCCAGTAAATAGAAGCAAGATATGTAGTAATTTTAAACTGAGCCACTTGGGCTCCGAGCGTAATCAGTGCCATCGCAATCATGGCATCAGCTGTGTAGTTTGCAGGAATCCAGATAAATTCCGGAATATCGACGTTTCCGTAGTTCAGTGTGACCCCGAGAAGCATCGCATAGAGCACCGGCATTTTAAAATAGCCGGCTGCCGCTTTCCATCGACCGATATTCGCGGCCTGCAGAGAAAAAATGCCGTAGGAAAACAAAAATACGTTTTGAAGTGTCAGCATAATAACCTGGATGGACATCGCGAAAGGATCCCCGCGGAAAACGAGATCGTTCACCGGTACACCGTAATTACCGGAATTGAAGAACATCAGGCTGTTCGTAAAGGTTGTCTTCTTTTCTTTTTTCAGTCCAAGTGTCCTGGCGATTCCTTCACCGAGTCCATAGAGAAGCAGACTGTACACAATAAAAAACAGCAGTACATACCCAAAAAGGGAAGCTGCAACCTCTGTTTCGTAAAGCTGTACGAAAATAAAACCAGGCACGAGAAAATAAATATTCAGCTTGGCAAGTGTCTGCAGATTCATCTGAAATTTTATCTGCATGACGTATCCGATGGCCATAATAACGAATACCGGCAGAATAATGCTCTGCACAATGGCCAGAAACTCCCCCATCAAATCCCCCCTTCTTCCTTTCTTTTCCTATCGTACCTTTACTCCCTGCGGGAAACAAGCTCCTCCTCCCTTTCCTTTATCCGGTACTTTCTTCGATAAAATGAGACACTTTGATTGCTGACAAATAAATAAACGGTACAATGAAAGAAGAAGTTTTGTATAGGATAAGTAACACATTTGACGAAATGAGGTAGAAATGATGACATCAAGCATTCAATATGATTTGATCGGAGTCGGTATCGGCCCGGCGAATCTCGGACTTGCTGCCCTTCTGGAAAAAGTACAGCCGCTGAGAGCGGTCTTTTTTGATGAAAATTCTGAATTTCAGTGGCATCCGGGGATGCTGATCGAAGGAGCGGATCTTCAGGTTCCTTTCCTGGCCGATCTGGTAACTCTGGCTGATCCGACAAGTACATATTCTTTTTTAAATTACCTTGCCTCCCAGGATCGTCTGCATCAGTTTTTCTTTTTTAACCGCTTTGACATTCCGAGACGTGAATACAACAACTACGCACGCTGGGCAGCCGATTCCCTTGAAAACTGCCTTTTCGGCAAAAAAGTCATTGATGCCGACTACATAAAAGAAGAAGAAGAACCGTATTACCGGGTTACCGTGCTCGATCAGGAAACAAAAACAGAAACTATTTATACGTGCCGCTATCTCGTTGTAGGCACCGGTACGAAACCACTTATACCGGAATCCTTGACCGGCTATCCTCCGGAAGACATTCTTCATACGAGCCAGTACTTGTATCAGGAAAAATTTGTTCTCGACGCTGAGCGGATACTAGTCGTTGGTTCCGGGCAGAGTGCCGCCGAAATCTTCCTGGAACAGCTCCAGATGCAGCGGGGCGGCCGGCCGGAAATTCACTGGTTCACCCGTTCCCCTGGCTTTTTTCAGCTGGAATCCGGCAAGCTCGGTCAGGAAATATTTTCGCCGGACTACATTGACTACTTTCACCGTCTGCCGCTTGAAAAAAGGCTCGAGGAACTCCCTAACCTGACGCAGCTTCGAAACGGTGTGGAAGAAGCGACTCTTCATAAAATTTACGAACTTCTGTACCACCGTACAGTTGGAGGTGTCGAAAAAGGAGCCGTTATTCAGGCGAATACCGAGGTGGAGGATATTACTCAGCTGGAGGACGGAAGCTACCGGGTGACCTGCCGCCAGCATCAGGAAGATACCGTTTTTACAGTCGAGGTGGACAAAGTGATTCTCGGTACCGGATACAAGCCGGAAATACCGGAATGGTTTTCCGCTCTTACGAGTGAAGCACTGCGGGAAAAAGACTACTTAAAAGTTAACAGAGATTTCTCCATTGCCTTCCCGGACGATCGGAAGGAAAATTTATATTCTTTGACGGATCTCGTCCATTCCCACGGTGCAGGAGCTACCAACCTGGCACTCGCTGTCCATCGAAACGTAACGATTATTAACACGGCTGCAGATAAGGAAATTTATAAAGACGCGCGTAATACAGTCTTTCAGCAGTTCAGTCCGCCGAAATAAAATTTGACTGGGGAGAGTTAGTCGAGCCGGTACGTTCCGGCAGGCGTTTCTCCGAGTAAAATACTTGTTCAATAAGCGAAGGTCTGTCAGACGATATCTGACAGACCTTCCAGGCTGTTTATAAAGTTTTTTATACCTGCGTAGACATTTCCTTCCTTTCGCCTCCACAGGACGCTTTCCGGGCGGGCCGGCTTCAGCTAATTTCTTCCGCTCGTCCTATCTCGCCTCGGGAGTCGCCTGCTGAAGCTCCAGCAGGAAAATAAAAAGAGGTTTCTTCTTCTAAAAAACGTGTTGATTCCGTCTTTCTTCCATCAAGGAGATGCTTTTTCCTCCGTAACGTCCGGCGGGGACACCGGTGGGATGAAGCGAAGTCAGAAGATCCTGGCTGACGACGAGCCCCACTGCAGGGCTGAGCGCAGGAGAAATCTGTCCGCTCAAAAGAATAATTATTCTGAAATCAAGACTTAATCAACACTCTGCAAACAGGCCTTCCTGATGGAAGGCCTGTTTTATATAATATGCTGCATGTGAAAATTACTTCGCACAGACTTTATAGATTTTATAACCGAGAAATGTTGCTCTTTCTGCCCATTCATACGGTATCAAAACATATTCGGAAGCTGCTTCATTGGCAATAATACATTCATCGTCTGAAGCTGCTCTTTCCGCTTCTTTCAGTGACATCTTCACTCTGCCAATGGCTTTGCAGTCTTCAAAAAACTGTTCTTTTGGTGTACGGTCCATGATCCCTCCTCCTCCTCTTATAAAGTATTCTTAGTTTAATGAATCCGGAGGAAAAGATCAATATTTATTTTGTGCTTTAACGGTGTCATAGCAGCTTTTTTAAAATTCCCAGTTTTTCCGTTC
>PWLM01000226.1 GCA_003560495.1 Bacillus sp. (in: firmicutes)
AGGCCGATATTTGTGAGTACGAGCGTCAGCATGATCAGGCCGGCACCCGGAACGCCGGCGGTACCAATTGATGCAAGCGTCGCGATAAGTACAACGGTCAGAAGCTGCATTGCACTGAGATCGACTCCGTAGAACTGGGCGATAAAAATAACCGCCACCCCTTGATAAATAGCTGTTCCATCCATGTTAATCGTCGCCCCGAGCGGCAGGACGAAACTGCTCGTTCCTTTCGATACGCCGAGGTTTTCGGTCGTATTTTTTATCGTTAAAGGAAGGGTTCCGGCACTGCTTGCCGAGCTGAAAGCAAAGATTGCTGCCGGGGCGATTCCTTTAATAAACGTAATCGGGTTCATTTTCCCGAGCGTTTTTACGGCAATACCGTACGTAATCACGACGTGAATAACGCAGGCTGCGATCATGGCAAGTATCACCTGCAGAAGCGGCAGAAGTACACCGAGTCCATGCGTACCAATAATTGGCGCCACAAGTCCGAACACCCCGATCGGAGCGAGCATGATCACGAAACCGGTGATTTTAAACATAACTTCCGAGAAAGCTTCGAAAAAGGTCAGTACCGGCCGGGCTTTTTCCCCGACGGCAGAAATAGCGATACCGAGAAACAGTGCAAAGAAAATAATCTGCAGAATGTTACCTTCCACCAGTGATTCAAACGGATTGGTCGGTATAATATTCAGCAGTGTATCGACAATGCCGTCCGTGCCCTCGGTTTCAGCAGCGGATTCGTCAATGCTCTCGGCCGGGATGTCGACTCCATCCCCCGGAGAAAAAAGAAAGCCCATTCCGAGACCGAGAGAAATCGCGATCGCAGAAGTTACCAGATAGTAGGCAACGGTTTTACCGCCCATGCGCCCGACACGCTTTAAATCCCCGTGTCCGGCGACTCCGACGACGAGTGTTGCAAGAATAAGCGGAGCGATAATAAACTGAATTAAACGGAGGAAAGCATCCCCGAGCGGAGAAACAACCTCGATCGGCGGACCGACGATGGCTCCGAGAATTATCGCCAGCACAAAGGCGATAAAAATCTGCGTGAGAAAATTAATTTTCATTATGTATGGTTCCCCTTTCTTTGTATAAAATACAGCCTAACACAACTTTTTTGAGGTGTATGCATTTTTCATGCAGAAAAAAACCTTTACGGAGATGTTAGTGAATAAATTCACAATATTTGTTTTTTATTATAGCATTAAATTTCTCCAGTGCCACTTTAATTTTTAATGAAGGGAAGCGGTGTTTGACAGAAAACGTGAGTGGGGTCCTGACGCTTCTTTTCTGAAATCAACTGAAGGTCGTGGTATATTAAGCAGCTGACGTTTTTTCATGTAACCGCTCTTCAGTAAAATTAATGGGAAAATACGTATTAATGTATGACGGAAACGGGAAAAGGTTTGATATACTAAAAGAGTACTAAACGATCCGGCATGAGACATATACATAGGCTGACAAATCGGCCTGGCCGGTCTCAGGAGGAGGCAGGAATATGAAGCTGACAGATTTGATTCTGGAAAATTTGATTCATGTGCATATGGAAGGCTTAACGAAAGAAGAAATTATCGATGAGCTGGTGGACCGGTTCGCAGAAGATGATGCAATTAATTCCAAAGTGGATTTTAAAGAAGCGATTATGCGCCGCGAAGAACAGGACTCGACCGGTATCGGCCGAGGGGTCGCCGTACCGCATGGGCAGTCGGAAGCCGTGTTGAAAACCGGGGTTGCATTCGGTCTCGTTTCCCACGGGGTCGACTGGAACAGCCACGACGGAGAGCCTGTGCAGCTGATTTTCATGGTGGCGGACACAGAAGACGATCAGGGAGAGCAGCATCTGCGGATCATGCAGATGATTGCCAAAAAACTGAAGGATGATGAATACCGCCAGCGCCTGACCAGCGTAAAAAACAACGACGAAGCTCTCGAGCTGCTGAAAGAAATTCAACTGTAGCATAAAAGGCACTTTCCGTTGTCATGAGGAAAGTGCCTTTTTGTTGGTACTCAAGTCCCGACTTCTCTAAAATAAGATAAAGCCTCCTTGAAATCGGGTAAAGGTTATTACAGTAGTTGTCCGGAAAGATTTTTGATAGTGAAGCAACTTAGTCGTAAAGAAAAGAGGGATAATTATGACTTCCAGACATACAAAAACAGATGTTGGATGGAACCTGGAACACAGCTATACGCAACTGCCGCAGCTGTTTTATTCAATTATAGAGCCGAAACCGGTCCGTTCACCGAAGCTCGTGAAGCTGAATGAAAGTTTAGCGAGAGAACTCGGACTGAATATCGAAGCCCTGAAAGAAATGGAAGGCACTGCAGTGCTTGCCGGAAACGCGATGCCCCCCGGCTCGCTTCCGCTTGCGCAGGCCTATGCAGGACACCAGTTCGGCAATTTTACAATGCTTGGAGACGGCCGGGCGCTTATGATCGGTGAGCACATGACACCGGATGGAAAACGCGTTGACATCCAGTTGAAAGGATCCGGAAAAACTCCCTATTCCCGTGGAGGGGACGGGCGCGCGGCGCTTGGTCCAATGCTTCGGGAGTATATTATGAGTGAAGCGATGCATGCGCTCGGCGTGCGCACGAACCGGAGTCTTTCAATCGTGACAACCGGAGAGCCGGTCTACCGGGAAAAAATTGAGCAGGGGGCGGTGCTCGCACGGGTAGCTTCCAGTCATATCCGTGTTGGAACGTTTGAGTTTGCCCGAGGGGGTGGAAGTGAAGAGGATCTTCAGAAGCTTGCAGATTACACGATTGCCCGCCACTTCCCGGAAATCCAGGATGAAGAAGACCGTTATAGCGCTATGCTGGAGGAGGCTGTGAAGCGTCAGGCAGCGCTTATTGCCGACTGGCAGCTTGTCGGATTCATTCATGGGGTAATGAATACAGACAATATGGTACTGAGCGGAGAAACGATTGACTACGGTCCCTGCGCTTTTATGAACACGTATCACCCCGATACGTCATTTAGTTCCATCGATGTACAGGGCCGCTATGCCTATGCCAATCAGCGTATGATCGGCGGCTGGAACCTTGCCCGTCTGGCAGAGGCGATGCTTCCGTTATTTCACAAAGATAGTGAAAAAGCCGTAGAAATCGCCCAGGAAATTGTAGGCCGCTATACAACTTGGTTTGATAAGCACTGGCTCGATGGTATGAGAGCAAAACTCGGCCTTTCCGGTGAGGAAAAAGAAGATGAGCAGCTTGTAGAAGATCTGCTGTCTATGATGAAAGAGACGCAGGCGGATTTTACGAATACATTCCGAAGCCTTACGCTCGGCTGTCCGGAAGAAACTCCGCTTGCCGGCACAGAAACATTCGACTCCTGGCATAAACGCTGGAAAGAGCGCCTTGACCGCCAGCAGGAACCGGAAGATTCTATTACAAAGCGGATGAAACAGCATAACCCATCCGTTATTCCACGCAACCACCGGGTGGAAGAAGCACTGGAGGCAGCTGTAAAGCACAGTGACTACAGTGTCATGGACAACCTTCTTGACGTATTATCCGATCCGTACGCCTATACTCCGGAGCAGGAAGCTTACACAGAACCTCCTGCACCTTCAGCAAGGCCGTACCGCACGTTCTGCGGTACGTAACAGAAAGAACTGTCCTGGAGCAGTCCGGGACAGTTCTTTTTTGTGTGTTGCTGCTTTATGGTGTTTTTATTCAGAGAATAGTTGGAATAGAAAAAAAGGGACAGCAGATGGCGGAAAGATATTTTGCAGCCCACGAGGAAGTGCGGGGGCGTATACGCTGGAATAAGCGTTCTGAAATCAAGACTTAATCAACACTCTGAAACAAGCAGCGCCCGGAGGCACTGCTTGTTTTTGTTATTCTTCCATTTCATCCATGTCATCCGGGAAAGTGCTCGTATCAATCACTTCACCGGAGTCTTCATTTTCAACGTGGACCACTACTTCATAATCGTCCGAGTCTGTATCGTCAAATAGCTGATAGAACATTCCTGAGTAGGCAACGGTGAAGGCAGCAAAACCCTCAAAGCTTTCCTCAAATGCTTCCTCGTCGACGAGGAACGTAAATTCGGAGAAATCGTCGTTGCTCTGTACTTCCGAAATGGAAGGGAAATCTTCCCCGTCTTCGATTTCTTCCATGCTCGTGTGAATTTCAGCGGCCATCTGTTCCAGCATTTCGCTGTGGGATTCTTCGGTCATTGTGTAGGTGGCCGAGCCGTCATCATGCACTTCAACGTCTAGAATCGTATCGTCCTCTTCGGCCGAAGCTTCAAGTTCCTCCGGTTCCATATCGGTTTCTTCCATGAAATCTGCCGGGAAGGTAACAGTTCTTTCTCCACTGCCTGCCGCTTCCTCTTCTTCATCAGCCGGTGCCGGCTCGTTTTCGTTGTTCCCAATTCCTGTTTCGTTATTGCTGCCCGTTTCGTTATTTTCCGCCTGGTTGTTCTCCTCAGCTTCTTCACTGCCGCACGCTGCTGCTGCAAGCAGGCCGGCAGCTGCAATGCCTGTAAATAAGTATTTGCGCATTATGTAACCCCCATATTTGATACGTCCCTGTATACTTTAACACGGTAGAAATTGGGAAGAAAGTATAAACATCAGCCAGCTTGGAAGCAAGGATTGGCACTTCTACACTTGATTGACCATTACATAATTATGTAAAAATAATGAGTATTTAATTAATGACGTTTGAATCATTCGTAAAAAAGGAAATATAATAAAAAGCGGCAAAAGGAGGCCGAATAACGATGAAAATTGCATTCGGAGCCATTGTTATCGTTTTCTTTCTGGTTCAGATGTTCACGAGAACTTATCCTTTCGGCGGGATGCTGCAGACAGGTTTAGATTTACTGGCCATCGTCCTTCTGGCTGTCGTTGCTACAATAGGTCTAGGGTATCTGGCTGACAGAGTCCTCGGAAAAGCAGCTCCTCCACCACGTAAAAACGAACCTCCAAAGGACCTGAAAGGCAGTCTGCCATAACTTTTAAATAAGCTCTGCGATTGTCCGGCATAAAGCGCCGGATATTTTTTGTGGAAAAAGTACATAGCTGTTTCATGTATGATTTTTCTATTCTTTAAAATTGATAGAGAAATGAAGCGGATCGTTTATTCATAAATCCGATCGAGAAGATTATCCGGATGGCCAGCCGTAACAGACAGGGAAATAATGTTTTATTATTTCTGTCGATGGGGAGAGAGGACTTTACAGGGAATAAAAGGTAAGAACGATAAAATAAAAGAAGGGATGATTGTGATGCGAAAGAACGAGGAGAGACTGGATCGAATTATGAAAGCGAAAGTAACAGCGGAAATCAGGTCGGAGGATATAGAAGCAGGAAAGAAAACAGCGGATACGTGTCTGCAGGGTGGAATCACTTCTATCGAAGTCAGCTGGACGATACCGGAGGCCGAATCCCTTGTTCAGAATCTTAACGATGAAAAAACAGAAGGCGTCATTATTGGTGCAGGGGCTGTTATTAATGAGACGATGGCGGAAGAAGCGATTAAAGGAGGCGCTGAATTTCTGTCGGCACCCAACTTCAGCAGAAGTGTATGCGATGCCGCTGTCGAACATGATATACCTTACCTGGCCGGATGCATGACGGTTAACGAGATGCTGGCGGCAGAGAAGCACGGGGCCTCTATGATTCGTTTATTTCCGGGGAATCAGTTCACACCAGACTATGTTAAAGCGGTGAAAGCCTCTATCCCTCATCTGACTGTTATGCCCGGAGGGGGAGTGAGTCTGGAAAATATTCAGGCCTGGTTTGAAGCAGGAGCTTCTGCTGCAGGGATCGGCAGCGAATTCAACCGGGCAGGAGAGCAGCAGGATTATGAAAAAGTAAAGCAGCTGGCAGAAGCTTATTTGGAAACTGTTGATAAAAAAGAATAATGTTAAAGCAGGATGCCTTTTCAGAAGTTCAAAGCTGAAAGGTTTTCGTACAGGTGGGAAATAGGAAGAAAAGGGATGAAATTTTCCTGTGAGATGAAAAGTAAGATACAACCCCCATCAAAAAGGGTATAGCATAGCTATATTCACTTCCCGGAACAGGGAGAGGAGGAGAATGTACAATGCTGAACCAGTTTACATCACGTATTACAGATATTATCGTGCAGGCAGGGAGGCTGCCCGGCTACAAAGTACATCCGTTTGAAACGTATCATTACCTTAAACGGTTTGTGCCGGATAAGCATCACCTTACGCACGCGAAAGAAATTTATGATATTGATCCAGCCAGGCTGGATAAAGTGGCGGATAAAATCATTAAAAAGCATCTGCAGCGTTTTGCCGCAACCGGTGCGGCTGTCGGCGCTCCCGGCGGTCCCGTGGCCATGTTCGGCGGGGCGGTAGTTGATATTGAGGAGTATATACGCCGGATGTTTCTTCTCACGCAGGAACTCGGACACGTGTACGGCGTAGTGCCGAATCCACTGACTTACGAAGAGTCCCGCTCACCTGATGATTATTTTAAAGCGGTGCAGCCGGAACTCCTTAACACGATGCTTGTTTCTCTCGGAGGAGACGGAGAAATTGCGACGCTGAAAGCAGTAGGGACGGAAGAAGAAAAGCGGGAGCGGGAAAAGCTGGATGAGGAGCTTCTCTACCAGGTAGCCGTGAAAATTGCTGAATTCGTTGGAAGAAAACAGCTGAAAAAGCACGCTACAAAAATGCTCGGGCGTTCCGTTCCACTCGTAGGCGGCGGTATTAACGGCACGTTAAACTACTACTATTTGAATAAGCTCGGAAAAAACATGAAAAAGCACCTGCGGAAAGAGCACGATGAGGTGCGGCAATACTTCAGCACGCAGCAGGTGTAAAAGAAATCCCCCTGAATATTTGGGGGATTTTTTCATTCGAAAGGCTACCTTGAAAATAGCTCGTTTATAAGATGGACATAACGCTGCTGCACTCTCAGCGGGGCTTACCCGAGGGCTTGTTCTCAACCGTTCGCCAAAATGGATTCTCGAACGGCGCTGATTCTCTGGGTGTCTCCGCCTTCGTTACACAGCGTTAAATAGTTTCATTTTTCATGGTGCCGTTTTTAACTGCATCCATGTCTCTGTTAAAGCTCCGGGTTGTTTTTGAAAGCCGCAGGCGTCTATCGGTACTGCGGAATAAAGAACAGCATTCATGAAAAGCAGAAACATTTCTTTTTCTCCAAGTATCAACAGCGAACTTAAACATAGTGATTTGAAAAAGCTTCTGCAGCGTTTCACATGAAATTATCTAGTGGTATAGACCTCTTTACTTCCTGGAAAGGCCATGATATCTTTAACTTTATAATGTAAGCGGTATCTTTTGCTGGTGGAAGGTGGTAAACGTCCGCTTTTGCAAACCGCTGATGAAAAAGTCTTACATAGTTTACGGCCGCTGTAAAAATCACTTTAAGGAGGAAAAGAAATGAAAAAGATGAAGAAGTCGATTGGTATCCCGGTTCTCGCATTCAGCATGGCTTCTGCGGGAATGATTTACGGAGCAGGTATTTCTTCTGCAGTTCAGGCAGAAACCGAGGAAGGCCTGCAGGACGTAATTCTCTTTCAGAACATTCCGGAGGCCGAAGCTTCATTTAATGGAGATGAGCTGGAACTTGGAGCAGTTCATGTGTATGCGGACGGAGCGTTTACACGCGTCTCAGAGGACTTAACGTGGGAGTCTTCGAACGAAAATGTGGCTGAAGTCGCTGAGGATGGGACCGTGACAATGACCGGCGAGCCGGGGCGCTCTTTCATCAGTGTGAGCAGCGGGGAATACTCAGACCGCATCGCTGTCGATTTTAAACCGGAGAAAAATCGTGGGGGAGGAGGAAAGCCTGAAAAAGTTCCGCAGATAGTTAAAGGAGAGGACGACCGTTATGACGTCATCTCCCATGCGATCGACGAGATGTCTACAGAAGAAAAGATCGGCCAGATGCTTATGCCGGATTTTCGTAACTGGGACGGAGAAGGCGTAACAGAAATGCTTCCCGAAATTGAAGAGCTGGTGGAAGAGTACAATCTCGGCGGCGTAATTTTGTTTGCGGAGAACGTAGTAACGACCGAACAGACAGCAGAGCTTGTGGCAGACTACCAGGAAGCAGCAGAGAAATTCGGGCTGTTAATGACGATTGATCAGGAAGGCGGCATCGTTACCCGTCTGCAGTCGGGGACGGATTTCCCGGGAAATATGGCGCTCGGAGCAGCAGGATCGGGGGATCTCGCCTATGATACCGGCTTTGCTATCGGCTCAGAGCTGGATTCGCTCGGAATCAATATGAACCTTGCTCCTGTGCTCGACGTCAATAACAACCCGGACAACCCGGTCATCGGTGTACGTTCCTTCAGTGAAGATCCGGACTTGACTGGCAGCCTCGGCGTCTCCTATACTAAGGGGCTTCAGGACACAGGAGTTGCTGCAACAGCCAAGCACTTCCCGGGACACGGGGACACGGATGTGGATTCCCACCTCGGTCTTCCGGAAGTTCCCCACGATCTCGAACGGCTGCTGGAAGTTGAGCTGAATCCGTTCCAGCAGGCAATGGATGCAGACATTGATGCTATTATGACGGCCCACGTCACCTTTCCGCAGATAGATGATACGCAGGTCATTTCTGAGCAGACCGGAGAAGAAATTGCCCTTCCGGCAACCCTTTCTCCTACCGTCCTGACGGAATTGATGAGAGAAAGGATGGAATACGAAGGCCTGATCATTACCGATGCCATGAACATGCAGGCGATCAGTGACCATTTCGGGCCGGTGGATGCCGCTGTACGTACTGTCGAAGCCGGATCAGATGTTGTGCTCATGCCGGTAGGGCTGGAAGAAGTGGCAGAAGGCTTGATGGAGGCAGTAGAAGACGGAAGCATTACGGAAGAACGCCTGGAAAGTTCTGTAGAGCGTATTTTAACATTAAAAGTAAACCGCGGAATTGTTAAGGAAGAAACACCTCAGTCCACAGAAGAGAAAATTGCAAATGCGCAAAATGTTGTCGGAGCAGAAGCCCACCAGGAAAAAGAACAAGAGGTGGCAGAAGAAGCTGTAACTCTTGTGAAAAATGAAGAAGTTCTGCCGCTTGCTGCCGACAGCAGTGAAAGTATTGTAGTTCTTGGGAACAGCTATATCGATACACTCGGTGAATCCGTACAGAAATACCGGCCGGATGCCGAAGTCATTGCTGCCGCGTCCAGGGGGGATCTGTCGGAAAACGATTGGGAGCTTATCCGGAATGCGGATAAAGTAATCACGGGGACGATGACAGCGACAGTTTCCCAGAGAGATGCTTCCAGTGATCAGATGGCGATGATCAGAGAAGTGTCCGGGGAAACGGGAGGAGAAGTCATTGCTCTCGGTATCCGCAATCCATATGACATCATGGCCTATGATGCGTACGTGGACGCCTATCTCGCACAATATGGTTTCCGGACTGCAAGTTTTGAGGCTTCCACGGCTGCAATCTTTGGAGAAAACAATCCATCAGGCAAGCTGCCGGTAACCATTCCGGGTGAAGATGGCGGCACGCTTTATGAGTTCGGACATGGTCTGAGCTACGAATAGTACAGAAACAACCGTATGCGGGGTTACGCATGCGGTTGTTTTTTATAGGCGCGTGACGTTATAACGGCGGTTGTAACTGCGGCGAGCATGATTCCGAGCAGGGCGCCTGCGAGTGAATCAGTGGGAAAGTGAACGCCGACGTACAGGCGTGTATAGGCAAAAGTAACCGCAAGAGGAATTGCCCAGTAACGGGCGGAAGGGAAAAAATACAGCAGGACATACATTGCTGCGAACGATGTTGCTGCATGGGTTGAAGGAAACGACGGAGAGACCGGAAGCTCGACAAGCTGGCGTGCGTTCTCCTCCGAGAGCGGCGGACGTGGGCGGTTCACAAGAAAGGCTAAAGCATTGCGGATTAAAAACGTTACGGCAAGGCTGCTGATCAGCGTTACAGCGGGTATAACCGAGCCGATTTTTCTCCGGAAAACGAGCAGCAGTACGGCGATAACCCACCAGAAAAAGGCATGTTCGCTGATCATTGTGAGAAAAACCATGATCGGATCGAGCCATCCGGCTGTCCATTCCTGATTTAACAGCTGGAAAACCTCCCTGTCCGTCTCCAAAAGAGTCTGCATAGGCGGGAACCTCCTTTTCGAAAAGTCGATGGCTTTTATTATGCGTGAACAGCGGAGAAAAAGAAAGGAAGAAAGAAAAGCTGGCAGGAACTAATGTATTATTCAACAAGCACGGAGATAAACGGGGAAAGGCTGCAGTATTCCGCCAAAAGTTATCAGCATGGCCGCCTTGGAGGCGGAAACAGTTAAAAGATCAGACAGAAAGCAGAAGCGGATTTCTTATGAAAAAAGGATGGTGACAAAGTTTGCGATCGTTATAAACCACAGGTTCTAACATTAAAAATTCAGTATGGCTTCGTGTTTAAACAATGACATGGCGGGAAACATATAATCAGTGAAAGAATTTAGAGGAGGAATGCATAATGGCTACTCAGGCAATTGGAGCTTATAATAATGAAAAAGAGTTGGAAAAGGAAATTGATCATCTGAAACAGCAGGGACACCGCGAAGAAAACATGACGGTCGTCGCGAGTGAGGAAAAAATTCCAAACCTTTTTGCAAATAAGAGTACCGGCAGTATTAAAATAGAAAAAATCGATACAGCACCCGGTGGAAACAGCCGTTTTGTCGCTAAACTGAAAGATGCGATTAATGCGGAAGACGAGAAAGACCGTAAAGATAAAAATGAAAAAGCACTGAAAGAACACGGTTTAACGCAGGGGGAAGCGGAAAAATACCGTCACCACGTAGAAGACGACAAAATCGTTCTTCTGGTGGAAGATGTACCGGAAAACTCTTCTGATCGGGCCCCGGACAAAGTAAGTTCCACCAAGAAAGAAAAGGAAAATATTCAGCAGCGTTCCCCACAGGAAGACATGCAGAAAGTACAGGAAGAACAGCAGTATCATAAGCACGCTACCGGGGAAGCCGAAGATACAGTAAAGCCGTCTGATGAAGATCCGAAAACAGGCGAGAGAAAGTAAGATTTACAAAATGTTTTACAAACGAGTTTCATTCAAAAGAGGAGCCGGCCCGCAGGCCGGCTCCTCTTTTTGCTGTGACGCAGTCAATACGCACTGATCATCGAAGGTACAAATAGTATAGGCTGTTGGAACGAAATCATACCCCATAAGTTTAATCTGGCCAGAGGGGGGAAAGGAAACTGTAGCATCCGCACGGCAGAACAACAAAATAAGAGAAGAATTTTACGAGGAGGAATAGAAATGAGTGTCAGCATCGTTGGTGTTTTTGAACAGGAAAAACATCTTAAAGAAGAAGTGCAGCTTCTGAAGGGACAGGGCTATCCTCTCAGCAGTGTGACTGTCATAGCAGGAAAAGAAGATCATCCAACACTTTATTCTGAAAATATTGCACCCGGTATGCATATCGAAAAACTTCCTACCCGGCCGCAGGACGACAATGCAGTAATGGCCATTCTTAAAAGCGCGTTCAATACACAGGAGGAAGACGAGCGGAAAGAGGACAGTGAGCAGACCTTTAAACGATTGGGTCTCAGTAACGATGACGCCGTAAAATTCAGGGAAGCGATTGACCAGGGGAAAATGGTGCTTCTATTATCCAAACATAAAAAGAGGGACCGGGAACCTGGCTTAAAAGAAGATATCCGGCCTATTACTCCTTTAAATGAAAGGGAGCCTGCACCGGAGGAAATAAACGAAAAATCCCACACCACCCAGGCAGCCAGTGATAAAGTCACGGCGCCGGACCGGGAAGCAGAGCAGAAGGAGGATCAAATGGCGTACGACAGCCGGACCACATTAGCCGATATGGAACGTATCCACGAAAAACAGCAGCCAGTGCAGAAAACGGAGGAAACAGAAGTGAAGAAAAAATCAACGGAAGAACCACGCCAGGCAAAAGAAAAAATCATTGAGAAAAAGGAAGTAACAGCCGAAGAGCGGGAAGCTCCGGCAGTAGAAACGGAACAGGTGGAAGCTGAAAAACGGGTAAAGGCAGAGGAAAGAGTTGAAGCAGAAGCTTCCAGAGATACGAAAGAACACCGGCTGGATCACGAAGAAGAAAAAGCCCTCCAGCTCCGGGAAGAGCAGCTGGATGTTACGAAAACGGAAACACAAAAAGGCGAAGTCGGCGTGCAAAAACGCGTCGTGGAAGAAGAAAAAACAATTAAAGTTCCTGTCCGCCGGGAAGAAGTGTACGTAGAAAAACGTCCGGTTCAGGATAAAGAGGCCGTGTCTTCTGAAAATGCAGCGGGTGAAACGTCCGATACAGCATTTAAGGAAGAGTCGGAGGAAATCCGTATTCCTATCCGTGAAGAGGAAATAGAAATTTCCAAAAAGCCCGTCGTCACAGAAGAAGTCGTTGTAGGTAAAAAAGTGTATGAAGATACGGAAGAAAAAGTGGAAAAAGTGAAAAAGGAAGAAGCGAAAATTGATGAAAAAGGTGTCGTGGAAGGACGGACGAACATCCGCGGCAAAGAAGAAGAATAACGTTCAGCGTGCCGCAGCTGAACGTAAAGACCCGGGCTGTCTCCGTTTGAAGGAGGCAGCTTTTGTCTGCAGAATAAAGAAAACGAATACGGGCAGACAGCCGGAGGGTATTTTCCAGGGATTTGGTTTATCGATTCGTATTCAGGGAAAAAAAGAAGTATCTGACACGTTATAAAATTATGATGCAGGAGGAATTCGATATGACAAAAGTAATTGGAACATTTCAGGAGAAAAGTGATGTTATACAAATGGTCGATAAATTAAAAAAAGAAGGGACCGATGTGAAAGACATTACGGTTCTTATGCCGGAAGAAGGCAACCGGACCGTGACAGATGATGATATCGTGCATGGAGTCGGTATCGAACGGCTTGCAACAAAAGACATTCAGGACAGCAGCTTGATTTCCAAAATGAAAAGTGTCTTCAACACAAAAGACGAAAAAGAGCGGCGGGAAGATAAGGAAGACCGTATTCAGGAGCTCGGGCTGAGTGACGAAGACGCAGAGAAACTGAGGCAGGATATTGATAAAAACAAGAGCTATGTCGTAATTACCCATACAGCAGAAGAACAGGCTCAAGCGGAAAAAGAAGGGGAGGCCAAAGCCGACGAAGAAAATAAGGGAAAAACTGAAAAATCGGAGGCAGAAGAAAAAGAAGAAATGAAAAATAAAAAAGATCAGGGGCCGGGAGTCGTAGATGAAGCGCCTCCTACTCCGGAAGCTGTGGAATCCCATGATAACCGGGGAGAAGAAATAAAAGAAAAAGAAGAAGTAGTGGACAAAAACCAGCAGAAACTTACAGACCGCGATAAAAACGAAAGAGAATAGGCGGCCGAAAAGAGCAGCGACTGTTACCGATAAAGCTTCACACGAAAAAATCCTGTCAGGAAAGAACTGACAGGATTTTTTCGTGGTGGATTGCCAGACTTGGTATTCAGAGGAACTGCTCTCCGGCCCCCTTATTGCTTCAGATAAATAAATACGCGCTTCTTAACCCTTGAACCGGCCAAAGATAATGAACCGGCGGCAAGAAAAGAGAGTTTCGTCCGTAAATGCAGCTATGTCCTCATCCAATGGTAGAATTCCAGGAGAATTTGGGAGTAATAACTTCTTATTTGGTAGTATTATCTTTATTTGGTAGAAAAAAGATGGTAATTGGAAGAATTGCAGAGAGCAGCTGGAACTATTCCACCGGAAGTTGGTAGAATTCCGAAGAAAGTTGGAAGAATCGCCGGGCTGTTCGCGCACTCCCCATCACCTGAACCAATTTTTCCAATCAAAATAGAACGCAGAAGCGCACTTTTTCAACGAAAGGTTATAAAAATGCCCTATTCATATACCGTACCCTTCAAACGACAGCAGATAGCGGAGTTTCCCTCTCTGGAAAAGGTGTCCAGAATTAGGGGGCCGGCCTGGTAATTTGATGGTGGGGAAGGTGGTTGAAACACGGTAACTTCTGTCGAAAGCATTCAATTATCCGCGTCTGAAAGCTGTGAATAAAAAAGCCACCATGACAAAACGCCGTCATGATGGCTGTGCAAATAAATACTAGCTGTCCCTGTAACGTCTTGCTCCTGTATACAAGTCGCTGAAATAATCTCCTTCTTCCAGATGGCGGGTTGTTACACCGGAAGATTCGCTCGTAATCATAAACTGATCATGGCCGATATAGATGCCCGGCAGTTTTCCGGTCGCTCCATCAAAGAAGACGAGATCTCCGGGTTCCAGTTCCTCTCGGGATATTTCTTCGCCGTTTTCCCACATGTCACGGGAGCGGGACGGAAGCTGGATGCCTTTTGCCTCCTCATAGACGTGCCGGACGAAACCACTGGTATTGAAGCCTTCAGATGGATCACTGCCCCCGCGTTCAAAAGGGACATTCAAGTACTTTGCCGCCGTTTCTACGATCGGTTCTTCCTCCACAGCCATCTCATCGAAGCGCTTAATACCGGTAAAAGCATCCTCCCAATAGTCATTCAGCTGGGAAATCTGCGTCATTCCTTCTGTACGGCTTGCGTGAATCATAAAGTTATTGCCGACATAAATTCCGGCATGTGTTACTTCCCCGTCTTCACGAAAGCTGTCCTCCACATCGATATCGGAAAAGTAAAGGACATCTCCGGCACGCAGCTCTTCTTCATCAATATCTTTTCCTACTTCGAATTGATCAATCGTTACACGCGGAAGATAGACATTCATGCTTTCACGGTAGACGTCCTGAATCAGGAAGGAACAGTCAAAAGCATCCATACTTTCCCCGCCGAATTCGTACGGCGTACTTAAATAGTTCATGGCTTCCCGTACAGCCGGGTGGTCGTGGTCGCTGTACGAACCGGGGTGGAGTGACTCAATTTCGTCATCTGTCAGGCGCTTGGCTCCGGTATAATTTCTTGCCCAGAAATCGTCCTCATCGAGGTGCAGACGCTCGACTCCGCCACTTTCCGTAGACGTAATAAATTCATCGTCTTCCATATAAATCCCGGAAATCGTTGTTTCTCCTTCAAAGAAAACAAGGTCTCCTGTGCGGAGGTAATTTCGTCCGACATCTTCTCCGAGGTCCTGCTGGTGCACCGCCAGTCTTGGCATACGGATTCCGGCAGCTTCTTCAAACACATACTGCACGTAGCCGGCCGGGTCAAACCCTGATTCCGGGCTGCGGCCGCTGGAATCATAGGAAGCACCGAGCTGATTTTCTGCTTCATCAGCAAAGTCCTCTTTCGTGTAATCAAGCTCTGTTTCCAGAATTCCCTGGCTGAAAGGTTCCGTATCCATATCATGATCGTACTTTTCTCCGGGACCCATGCTCGTTTCATCGTCCCGCATTATATAAAAAATTAATGCCGCTGCCCCGGCTATTAGTAGAAGCAGAAGCGGCAGTCCGTAGTTTCGTTCTTTTTTCTCAGGCAACAGGAAGCCTCCTTTTAGTAAACGCTATCCCATATTTTAGGGCAGGAAGCGAGTATTGTAAAACGAGATGATTTGCTGCCTGGGCTTTATGAGAATAGGAGAGACCGTGAAAAAGTGGTAAAATAAAAACAGCGATCAGAGCAGGGCTGCCGAAGCCTGCTTTTTTACTTATTCAAAGCAGAAAGAGGAGAGTCATGATGAACGAAACACTGCAGGCGAAATATAAAGAAATGTACCGGGAGAAAACGACTTCCATTCCAAAGGCACTTGAAAGTATCCGCACGGGCGACCATATCGTTTCTGCGATGGCGGCAGCGGAGCCGAAAGGTTTATTATCCCATCTGCATACAACAGCTGACCGGGTGCGGGACGTAAAAGTTTCCACGTGTCTGCCGATGCTCCCTTACGAATATTATATGAACGAGGAATACAAAGAAAACTTTTTGAATGAAGGCTGGTTCTATACACCAAACATGCGGAAAATGCATGAAAGCGGGACAGTTTCCTTTATTCCGAACCATCTGCACCTGGCCGGCGAGAGGCGCCTCGATCACCGGCCGGTGGATGTGTTCGTCGGAACTGCTTCTCCCATGGATAAGCAGGGTTATTTATCCCTTTCGCTCAGCGCAACTTACGAACGGCGAATGATTGAAAACGCCCGCGTGACGATCATTGAAGTGAACGAGAATATGCCGAGAACGTTTGGAGATACAACAGTGCATATAAGCGAGATCGATATGATTGTGGAAAACAATTATCCGGTACCGGAATTTCCCTCTCCGCCGCCGAACGAAAAGGATGAAATAATCGGCAAGTATATTGCCGACGAAATCGAAGACGGATCCACCCTCCAGCTTGGAATCGGAGGAATTCCCAACGCCGTCACCCGTCAGCTTTTAACAAAAAAAGATATCGGGATTCATACAGAAATGTTTATCGACGGAATGGTGGATTTATTTGAAGCTGGAGTTATCACAGGGAGAAAGAAAACGCTTCTTCCAAACCGGATGGTCGCAACGTTTGCGCTCGGAACAAAAAAGCTGTACGACTTTATCGATGACAATCCGGGTGTGCAGATTCTTGATGCCCGTTACGTGAACGACCCGTTCGTGATTGCTCAAAATGATAACATGGTTTCCATCAATACGACACTGGAAATTGATCTTACCGGCCAGTGCAGTTCCGAGTCCATCGGCCACCGTCAGTTCAGCGGTACGGGCGGTCAGTCGGATACCGCGGTAGGAGCGCAGAAGGCGCGGAATGGAAAATCCTTTATTGCGCTTTATTCAACGGCAAATATACGCGTGCCGGGGCAGGAGGAAAGGCAGCGTATTTCTAAAATTGTGCCTCACCTCACCCCGGGGGCAGCTGTTTCCCTGTCGCGAAATGACGTGGATTATGTGGTGACGGAATATGGTATTGCCAGACTCCGTGGAACGTCCCTCCATGAAAGAGTCGAGCGGCTGATTTCCATCGCCCACCCTGATTTCCGGGACGAGCTGCGAAAGGAAGCACAGGAGCGGATGATCTGGTAGCAGAAAGGCTCTTTCGAAGGAGCTTTCGCCGGCCGGGAAGAGGTGCAAAGCTTTCGAGGCTGTCCCCCCGAATTTAATGTTCGGGGGGATTTTTTTGAAAAAAGGTGCGGAGGGACGGCGGGCACGCATCATTCTGCCGTCTCCGGGTACAATATCCCCTTTCGCAGAAGAAATCGGCTTCTGCGTTCTGAATTGATCGGAAAAGGGCGGTTCGGGGGCACGAGGGGGACTGCAGGTGCGGCGATTCTACCAATTTGTGCTGAAATTGTACCAACTTTCTTCGGAATAGTTCCAACCTGCTGGTGGAATTCTACCAACCTCTGTTGGATTTCTACCAATTACAGGGAATTGCACCAACTTTCTCTGTTTTTCTACCAGTTTTCTGCGGAATTCTACCAACTTCCAGGAGGCCTGCCCTTTTGCTGCTCTGATCTGAAAAGACCGCCATTCCGGATCATAAAAAGAAGCTGTCCTGTGTATTCAGGACAGCTTCTTCGTATGCAGGCTATTCTACAGAAAATCCGCGCAGCTTTTTCAGAGCGGATTTGCGCCAGCTTTTAACGGTAGTAACAGCTACTCCGAAAGATGCAGCGATATCAGCAGGTTTCATTCCATCAATAATGTAGGCTTCTGCCCAGTCTTTTTCCCGGGGAGTAAGCCCGGCAGTAGCAATCCAGTCGCGGAGCAGCACAGCTGTTTCTGTATTATTGAACGACAGACTTTCACTGTTGCAGAGAAGCTCGGGTTCCATAGCGAAATAGCGGCTCTGAAATCTTTCACGCCGTGTCAGCTCCTGACGAAAACGGCCGTAAATATAACTTTTGGCAAGCGGGGCAA
>PWLM01000253.1 GCA_003560495.1 Bacillus sp. (in: firmicutes)
CCTATACGTAGAAGCGGATTATTTCGGCGAAAGGTTATGCAAAGGTATTTATCAGGAGAAGGTTGGTAGAAAAACGGGGAAGGTTGGTAGAAATCCATTGGAGGCTGGTATAATTACCTCCATTTGGAAGAAATGAAGCAGTATTTGGTAGAATTACGAGAAAAGTTGGAAGTATTCCTGAGGGGAATTGGTAGTATTATGTAAAAAGTTGATAGAATCGCATGGTTCCCCTCTCCTAAATAAAAGGTTCACTCAAAAAAGGCTGATCCGGTACAATAACTAACCAGATCAGCCATTTGATTTTATAGTAGGAAGCGGATTTTCTCTTCCGCTTTTTTCATGCGTTAAAAAGGGTAGGTTCGTCTGCCGTTCTGCACGGAAATCCATTTTTCAGTAGTGAACTTATCGAGCGCCCATTCCCCTCCGAAGCGTCCGAGGCCTGACTGCTTTTCGCCACCGAAAGCGGCGTGGGCTTCATCGTTTACGGGCTGGTCGTTCACATGAATCATTCCGGTGTCCACCTTTTTCGCAAATTCCACGGCCCGGTGAATATCCCGGGAGTGCACTGCACCGCTCAAGCCGTAAGGTGTGCTGTCAGCGAGTTCGACCGCTTCTTCCTCTGTACGGAAAGTGAGGACGGAAACGACTGGACCGAACATTTCTTTTGCGGCAGCCGGCATATCCCGCGTAACGTTCGTCAATATGGTCGGTTCCATGACGGCCCCGTCAGATTCTCCTCCGTAATGAAGCTTGGCGCCTTCTTCCACAGTCGCCTGAATTTCTTTTTTCAGACGGTCCGTTTCCTCCTGACGAATAAGCGGTCCGATTACTGTTTCTTTTTTGGAAGGATCCCCGGTTTTCAGGCGGGCAGTTTTTTCGGTGAAAAGCCGCAGGAATTCGTCGTGAATATCTTCGTGCACGAGCAGGCGGTTTGCGCTCATACATATTTGGCCCTGGTGAAGAAACTTGCCGAAAACTGCTGCATCGGCAGCCTGTTCCAGATCAGCGTCCTCAAGAACAATCACCGCATTATTGCCACCGAGCTCAAGTGCGGTATCTTTTATCTGCGAGCCGGCAAGGCTTGCGATATGGGAACCGACTTCGGTCGATCCGGTAAACGAGATCACGCCGGGCACCGGATGTTTCACAAACGCATCACCGATTTCCGAGCCGCGCCCTGCCGTTACGTTAAGAACGCCTGCCGGAGCTCCTGCTTCACGGAAAATGTCTGCAATGAGTGTTCCTGCCGTTACGATTGTATCTGTTGCCGGTTTCAGAACGACCGTGTTTCCGGAGGCAATGGCCGGGGCTACAGAACGAAGCGACAGATGGAAAGGGAAATTCCACGGACCGATTACTCCGATGACGCCTTTTGGAGACTTATAAATACGGTTTTCCTTTCCGGGGGTGTCTGAATCAAGAATCTGCCCTTTCATCCGGTAGGGGAATGAGGCGGATTCTTTCACAATACCAAGGGCAGCGCCGAATTCAATTTCTGCTTTGACGAGGGTGCTGCCGGACTCTTTTACGAGCCAGTCTATAATTTCTTTTTTCCTCTCTTCCATAATGCGCGCCACGTTTTCGAGAAGCTCTCTTTTTTCTGAGGGAAGTGTTTTCTGCCAGCTGTGAAAGGCTTCTTTTGCTGAACGAAAAGCTTGATCCAGATCGTCTGCCGAAGCAGATGCCATTGTAAATATTGTTTCACCGGTGTATGGATTCACGTTTTCCAGTGATTTGCTGCTGGAGCCGTCCGACCATTCTCCGTTTATAAACTGCTTAGCATACGTGCTCATAATAGATACCTCCTGAATTAAAGTGGTTTATGTAGAACAAATAAAACGTTATTACTTTATTCTGCTTCCCGTACAGCTATTCCCCGGGAGCGTCAGGCCGAAACTACCGTGAAATGAATCTGGAATGGCAAATCCTGTTCAGCAAGTCTAAATACTTGGTATAAACCATATATTCCCATAACTATGCGCTTTTCGTCTGTTAATCTGCTGTAGCAATGCTGAAACTTTCAGGCTATAATGAAGTATGCAACAAAATTATCGGAATTTTCGAGGGGAGGACCGTAGACGGAGAGTCTATTTTATGATAAGGGGGAATTAATATGTTTGTAGAAGATACGACGCCGATTATTATTACGTTTATTGTCTATCTTTTAGGTATGCTGACGCTTGGTCTTATCGCCTACAAAATGACATCAAACTTATCGGACTACGTACTTGGAGGCAGACGGCTCGGTGCCGGGGTAGCTGCACTTTCTGCAGGGGCTTCGGACATGAGCAGCTGGCTTCTGCTCGGACTGCCGGGTGCGCTGTATGCTTCTGGACTGGTGGAAGCGTGGATTGCGATTGGGCTTGCAATCGGTGCGGTAATTAACTGGCTGCTCGTCGCCGGACGGCTTCGTTCCTATACAGAGGTGGCGAACGATTCCATCACACTTCCGGACTTCTTCGAAAACAGATTTAACGATAAGTCACGGTCGCTGCGAATTGTTTCAGCCGTACTAATTTTAATTTTCTTTACGTTCTATACCTCTTCGGGTCTTGTCGGCGGCGCGATCCTGTTTGAGAGTTCCTTTGGGTTGGATCAGCAGGTGGCCCTCTGGGTCGGTGCGCTTATCATTATTTCCTATACGTTCCTCGGCGGATTTCTTGCCGTAAGCTGGACAGACTTTGTGCAGGGGATTCTCATGTTTCTGGCGCTTATCATTATTCCTATTGTCGCGATCTTTGACTTTGGAGGGGTCGGTCCTACATTCGATACGATCCGCAGTATTGATCCGAATAATTTGAGCCTGTTCGGAGGCGTAGGAATTATCGGAATCATTTCCCTTCTCGGGTGGGGGCTTGGTTATTTCGGCCAGCCGCACATTATCGTCCGTTTTATGGCGATCCGTTCCATGAAGGAGCTTCCTAAGGCACAGACGATTGGTATTACGTGGGTTATTCTGTCGATGACAGGAGCGGTGTTCACAGGTCTCGTCGGTATTGCCTACTTTGCCGATCAGCCGCTGGATAATCCGGAAACTGTCTTTCTTTCCTTTACTCAGGTCCTTTTCCATCCGGTCGTAGCCGGGGTGCTTCTTGCAGCGGTACTTGCGGCAATTATGAGTACTGTCGATTCCCAGCTGCTCGTATCATCTTCTGCTCTGGCGGAAGACTTTTACAAAGGATTCCTTCGTAAAAATGCTTCCCAGAAGGAACTGGTAATGGTCGGACGGTTCGGAGTTCTGGCTGTAGCTGGTGTTGCGCTGATCCTTGCCCAGGATCCGGACAGTACAGTACTTGAGCTTGTAAGTTACGCCTGGGCTGGTCTTGGGGCCACATTCGGTCCGCTGGTTCTCTTCTCGCTTTTCTGGAAGCGGATGACGAGAAACGGGGCGCTCGCCGGTATGATCTCCGGTGGTGGTACAGTGCTCATCTGGGTCCAGATCCAGGCAGGCGGCTTGTTTGATCTTTACGAACTCGTACCGGGCTTTATCATTTCCTCACTGATGATTATTCTCTTCAGTTATATCGGACCTGCTCCGACGAAGGCAATGGAAGATGATTTCGAAAAAGCCCGTGCAATGAACAAAGGAAATTAACTGCTCACTGATTCCCCCATGACGAAAATTGTCGTGGGGGAGTTTTTCGTCGTATTAAGGTTTTTCAAACCGCTATGGTACATTTTGCGGTTCTTACGTAAGGAAAGGGAATACGTTTTTCTAATCGTTCACCTCAGCGGGTCCATCTGCTGAAAATGCCGATAAAACAGCCTTTAATAGATAGCTGCCTTGAAAACAGCTCGTTTTATGAGAGAGACATAACGCTGCTGTACTCTCGGCGGGGCTTACCCGAGGGCTTGTTCCCGACTGATTTTGGCGGGAGAAGAGGCCGCCAAAATGAATTCTCTAACGGTACTGAGCCTCTGAGTGTCCCCGCCTTCGCTGCACAGATTTAGATATTTTCATTTTTCATGGTGCCGTTTTTAACGGCATCAATGTCTCTGTTAAAGTCTAGTGCTGGTATGTGCAGAAAACTTCGCTTCCGCTCTGCTGTGGAGGAGGTCTCCAGCTCGTGTCAGGCGCCCCTCTCTTAACCAGGAGCTTTAACAGAGCCTTTCAAAAAGAAGGAATTCTGTTTCTTTTCCCGAAAGTAAAGTAAGAGTATTAGGAAGAAAGGAGTACGGGAAGTATGAAAGATTTTTCACTGGATTTTTATGAAAAACTTGTGGAAGGGTACGATCCGGTGCTTGACCGGGATGGAGTAAGCGGGGAGCGTGCAGCCCACCGGCTCGCAGCACTCTGTGCCCTAGGTCTGACAGATAAGCAGGGGTCCCACCGTCTGGCTTTTTCCAAAGAAGAAAAAGAAGCGAAGCTGCTCGTCCAGTACTGGATGGAAAATGCAGGTATGATTGTCCGGACGGACGGAGCAGGGAATGTGATCGGCCGGATTGAAGGATCGGATTCTGAAAAAACGGTTCTCTGCGGCTCCCACGTCGATACCGTGCCGAACGGCGGACATTTTGACGGGACGCTTGGAGTCATTGCAGCTATTGAAGTGGCAGAAGCATGGCAGGAAGCCGGGTATGTTCCTGAAAAAAGCTATGAAGCAATTGTTTTCACGGATGAAGAAGGAGCAAGATTTCACGGAGGAATGACTGGAAGCAAAGCTTTTATGGGGGAGCTTGAAGAAGAAAAGGAAAAGAAGCGTATTGATATTTACGGCAGAAGCTTTGAGGATGTAGTAACAGAAAACGGTCTGACGATGGAATCAGTCGTTTCAGCCGGAGCGGATCTCAGCCGCTATGATTCTTACGTGGAAGTACATATTGAACAGGGAAAAGAGCTGGAAAAATTAAATCATTCTACTGGTATCGTCACCGGTATTGCGGGCCCGGTCTGGCTGAAACTCCGTTTTAAGGGAGAAGCTGGACATGCCGGTAATACCCCTATGAACGACAGAAAAGATGCGCTGGCAGCAGCCGGAGCCTTTCTGTCATCTTTGACACAGCTTCCTGCTAAAGCTTCATCCACCGCTGTAGCGACGGTCGGTGAGCTGAACGTTTTTCCGAATGGCGTCAATGTTATTCCGGGGGAAGTGACGTGTACTGTTGACGTCCGTGACATTCATGTGAAACCAAGAGAAAAGCTTCTGAAAAAAATTACATCTCTGCTGGAAGAAATTGAAAAAAGCTGGGGTTTTTCCATAGAAAAAGAAGTAAGTATGAAAGTCGATCCGGTTCCGGCGGACAAAGGTCTTCAGGAAACAGCTGCGGAAATTCTCGGTCCAGAAGCCGTCTACCTGCCGAGCGGTGCGGCTCATGATGCGATGATTATCGGCAGGTACCTTCCGATGGCGATGCTATTTACGAAAAGCAGGGAGGGAATCAGCCACAACCCGGAGGAATGGTCCACGTTAAAAGACTGCATGAATACCATTCACGTGTTGAAAAAAATGATTGAAAAAAGATGCTCTGTCAAAGAACAGGGATAAAGGGGGAGAATATGGCATCGGATAAGGCGTATGGACTGTGGAAAGACTGGAAACTTCACGTAGTAGTACTTGGAATCGTCATTATTGCAGAGAGCATCGGCCAGTTCAGTTTTACGATCGGGCCGGGAGTTGTTCTTCTTCTGCCGATGCTTTACGCGATTGTCATTGGACTTGTTGTTTTCTTTACTCCGTTTATTTCAGAGAAGCAGGCTAAAAATGCTGAGCCGCTGATCGTTCTCGGGGTGGCGCTGCTTCTCGCGAAAATCGGGGTGATTATCGGACCGTCTCTTCCAGAGATTATTGCGGCCGGTCCGGCTCTGCTGCTGCAGGAATTCGGAAATCTTGGAACGATTTTTCTCGCTCTTCCTATAGCGGTTATGCTCGGACTGAGAAGAGAGGCAATCGGGATGACGCACTCCGTCGCGCGGGAGCCGAACGTCGGGCTGATCATGGATAAATTCGGTATGAATTCCCCCGAAGGCCGGGGTGTTATGGCTGTCTATATTTTCGGAACGGTATTTGGGGCCGTGTTTATGGGGCTGATCGCAGGGTTTTTAGCGACGCTGACACCTCTTTCTCCGTTATCTTTTGCCATGGCTTCAGGCATCGGAAGCGGCAGCATGATGGCGGCGGCAAGCGGGTCGCTCGTCGGCTCTTTTCCGGAAATGGAAGATTCGATCGTTGCTTTTGCCGGAGCGAGTAACCTGCTTTCCCTGTCAACCGGCCTGTACTTAAGTATCTTTGTCGGGCTGCCTCTAACCGAGAAACTTTATGCTTTTATGATGAGGCGGAAGGAGCGGAAAAACAATGCTTAAAAATATTCAGGAATGGACACTGCTGCTTTGTATTTTTGGAATATCCGCTCTTGTCGGCAACTGGCTCGGCTACGACATAGCTCCTATGTCTGCCGTACCGGGGATGATCGTGCTGATTCTTATCTGTCTGGCAGGATTTATTTTGAGTGATTTAATTCCGATTCAGTTTCCGAGTGTTGCCTATATCGCGATTATAGGCATTCTCGTTTCCATGCCGTGGACCCCGGGAGCGGAGTATATTGTCACTTGGACAAATGAAATAGAGCTTCTCGCATTAACGACGCCGATTCTTGCCTATGCCGGCATTTCCATCGGCAGATCGTGGGCCGATTTTGCAAAACTCGGCTGGCGTACATTAATTGTGGCGAGTCTCGTGCTTCTCGGCACGTTCATCGGATCGGCGCTTATTGCGGAAGTTGTCCTCCGGTTTCAGGGAATCATTTAAAATTTTCCGAAAAAAACCAGCATGAATTTGCGTTTTTGAAGAAGAGTTTTTTAGACACTGCAGGGGATATAGGGCGGATTCGGGGCGGTGAAAGGTGCCCGCCCTGCTCCCCCATGGAAACGAAAGCGGCGGTATACAGAAGCAAAAACTAAATACGGTGTTCATCTCCCAGCAGATGTTTTACACTATGAAATTTCCCGGCGCTTTAACTGAAAGGGCTGCTGATTTCAAACAGAGTATGAAGGCAGAGTCAGTCCTGATCCGGTGACAGCTGTGCTGAAACTCTGTCACCATAAATTTGCACAGCTTTTCTCCAGATCGCTCGTTCAATAACAAAATAGTAAGAAAAAATTGATTATTAATGAGGCTTTCTGGTAATATGTTTGTTATTAAGCGCCGGTTCATCGTATGGCCTGGGTGGGACAGTTTATGTCACCTAGGACACAAGTTGTCCCACTTTGCTGTCTGCAGGTTTGGACAGAGCCATCAGGCGCAGGTTAAATTAATGTATACAGGAGGGATCTTTTTATGACAGAAACACAGGATCAAAATGTGCAGCTGAGAAATGACGTCAACAAGCTGGGAAGTATTCTCGGAGAAGTGCTGAAAAAGCATGGAGGAGAAGAACTTTTTAATAAAGTCGAAGAGATCCGCGAACTGACAAAAGGACTGCGTGAAACCTTTGATGAAAACAAATACAGCTACTTAAAAGATGAAATTGCGGAATTGAAACCACCGATGCGCCAGCAGGTGATCCGGGCGTTTTCCATTTATTTTCATCTCGTAAATATTGCGGAACAGAATCACCGGGTGCGCCGTTCCCAGTTTTACCGGCAGGAGCGGGATCAGGATATTCAGAGCCATTCCATTCAGGAAGCTGTGCTTGCCCTGAAATCGGATAACCATTCGGAAGAAACGATCCAGAAAATTCTTGATGATCTGTCGATCGAACTGATTATGACGGCTCACCCTACAGAAGCGACGAAGCGGACCGTACTGGAAATTCAAAAGCGGATTTCCACGATCCTGGAAAAGCTGGATCAGCCGGCTCTGCCATATAAAAAGCGTAAAAATCTGGAGGAAAGTCTGTACAATGAGGTTACTGTTCTCTGGCAGACCGATGAACTCCGTCACCGGAAGCCGACGGTTATTGATGAAGTGAAAAACGGGCTGTACTATTTTGATCAGACGCTCTTTGACGTACTGCCAGCCGTTCATCAGGAACTGGAGGATGAACTGCAGGAGTATTTCCCTGACAAACAGTGGCAGGTGCCGAATTTTCTGAATTTCGGTTCTTGGATCGGCGGCGACCGTGACGGAAACCCGTTTGTCACACCCGATATTACATGGGAAACGCTCAAGCTGCAGCGCGGGCTCGCGCTTCAGAAGTACGAAGAATCGCTGACGGATCTTATGAAGCGTTTCAGTCAGTCCACGACGCGGGTGGACGTTTCGGAAGAATTCCTTCAACACGTTGCTGAAGAAGAAAAGAAATATTTAACCGGGCGTGAAAAATGGCAGATTGAAGGAGAAGTGTACCGCAGAAAATTTGCTGTTATGCTTAAGCGTCTCCGGCAGGTGGAATCCAAAGGGAAGTATGCCTATGATCATGCCGAAGAGCTGCTTCGTGACTTGATGCTTATTCAGGAAAACGCAGAAAAGCACCAGCTGGACAATATCCGGCTGAAAAAACTCAATAAAATGATCCGCCAGGTGCAGCTGTTCGGCTTCCACCTTGCTACACTCGATGTAAGGAATCACAGCGGCGAGCATGAATCAGCTGTAGCCGAAATGCTGCAGGTAGTCGGTCTGGAAGGGGATTATGCTGCCCTCAGTGAAGATAAAAAGCAGGAGCTGTTGATGCGTGTCCTGAAAGATCCACGTCCGCTCATGCTTCTGAATGAAGATTATTCTAAAGAAACACGGGATATTTTTGACGTATTTAAAATGATCGACAATGCTCATAAGGAGTTCGGCAAACGCTCCATCGAAGTGTATCTTGTCAGTATGACTCAGTCTGCAAGCGACCTGCTGGAGGTGCTTGTACTTGCCAAAGAGGCAGGCATTTATCGTCTGCACGTGGACGGGACGGTGGAGAGCAACCTGAATGTTGCTCCGCTGCTGGAAACAGTCGACGATTTGATTGCCGGACCGGAAATTATGAAGACGCTGTTTGATGCGGATATTTACCGTAAACATATTGAGCACCGCGGAAACCATCAGGAAATTATGCTCGGCTATTCCGACGGCAGCAAGGACGGCGGTACACTGACCGCCAACTGGAAGCTGTTTAAAGCCCAGCAGGAAATTCATAATATGGCGCGCGACTACGACGTCCGTCTGAAGTTTTTCCATGGACGCGGTGGTTCTCTCGGCCGCGGCGGTGGTCCGTTGAACCGCAGTATCATGTCCCAGCCGGCAGAAACGCTCGGTGACGGCGTGAAAATTACGGAACAGGGGGAAGTGCTTTCTTCCCGTTATATGCTTGGAAATATCGCCTTTAGAAATCTGGAGCAGGCGGCTTCCGCATTAATTCAGTCCACTTCCAAAGTGCATCATACGGAAGAGCAGGCGACCGGACTGAAAAAAGAATGGGAGAATGCCATTGAGGAAATGTCTGATCACTCGCTTAAAAAATACCAGGATCTCGTGTTCGGCGATCCAGATTTCCTCACTTATTTCAAGCAGACAACACCTTTGAACGAACTGCGCGAGCTGAACATCGGCTCCCGTCCGATGAGCCGCAAAAACAGTGAAAAGTTTGAAGACCTCCGTGCAATTCCTTGGGTATTCGCCTGGACGCAGTGCCGTCAGATGATCCCGGCCTGGTTTGCATCCGGCACCGGTCTCGCCCGCTATGCGAAAAAAGGAGAAAAAGAGCTGCAGACTTTAAAAGAAATGTATGAAGGCTGGCCGTTTTTCCGCTCCACGATCAATAACCTGCAGATGGCGCTTATGAAAGCGGACCTGACAGCAGCGAAAGAATACGTGGATCTTGTCGAAGATAAAGAAATCGGAGAGCGCATTTTTGGAATTATTTCTGACGAATTTGATTTAACAAAAGAAATGCTACTGAAAATTTCCGGTTCCGAAGAGCTGCTGGATTTCACGCCGAATATTCAGGGCTCGGTTCACCTTCGTAACCCGTACGTGGATCCGTTGAACTTCCTGCAGGTCAATTTGATCCGCACGCTTCGCGAAACGAAAGAAGAAGAGCATACGGATGAAGTGCTCACAGAAGTACTGCTAACCATCAGTGGTGTAGCAGCAGGGCTGTTAAATACCGGCTGATGCCTGCGCTGCCTCCCGAGTCGATGCCGACTGGGGAGGCAGCTTTTTTTTAACCCTCTTAGTATAAAGTTAGAACAGCAGGTAGAATCCTGAGGCTGTTTTGGTGTCTGGAGCGTTGAGTAGTGTATCAACAGCAAAGATTTCTGTGTTAACTGACATCGAATGAGGTGGAATGAATATTGTAATGGTACGTATGTCTTATTTATCCAAGCGCTGTGATAATTGCTTATTTTTATATTTACACCTTTATATTTCCGGTATTTCTCGGGTTCCGAAAGATAATTATCTTTTGAAACCCATGGCGGTATAGACGAATAGGTCTTTATTCTAGTAAAATAAGGGCAAATGAACTCGGATCGTGTCGTAATTTGTTGATTGGGAGGGGAACGTTTATGCAGCGGCAGATAAAGCAGAGCAGTGTCATATTATGCCTCGCGTTTCTCTGTGCCATCATTCTTATAGGTGTTTTGTATTATTTATCAACACAAATGTTCCAGGCGACGGATCCGTCAGCACTGGAAGAGGAAAAACCGGATACCGTGATTCTCGTATCCGATGCTGTTGCCGATCAAAGCTGGGGGAGCCTTGCCCACCACAGCCGCCTGCGGCTCGAAGAGAAATTCGGTGTTAAAGCAGAACTTTTTTCCGGACTCGTTACAGAAACACTGCGGGAGTACCGGACGGTGAAAGAAGCAGATAACGGGCGGGATCTTATCATCGGTCATGGGAGAGAATATACGGAATTATTTAATAAAGTTGCCGCTTCCTATCCGGACACTAAATTTGTTTCCCTGCAGGGTACACCGGAGCACGACAATCAGACAGTATATACGTACAATAATCTGGAGGCTGAGGTGCAGGCCCTGATGGCGGGCTCCATCAAATCGGATACAAAAAAAATTGGAGTACTCAGCAAAGAAGGAGATTGGAAAAGACATGAAGAAGTAGAAACTATTCTTCAGGAACTGTGCGGTGAAACAGAAATCATTCATCGGACGGTGGAGAGCAGGAATAACAAGGAAGAAGCTCTCCAGGTTCTGGATGAACTGCTTGAAGAAGGAGCGGACGTCATTTATTCCCGGGGAAATACGTTTAACCGCTATTTAATTGAGCAGGCGCAGGTCCAGGATTTTTACATTATCGGCTTTATCACCGACCAGGTTTTTCTAGCTGAAGAGCATATGATTACAAGCGTCCTGATTGATGTACCTAAAATATATGAATATATTCTGGAAGACTATTTATCGAGGGACGGACTCGAAAGCGGTGTCCATGACCTGACAAGTCAGGAAGAAAGAAACATAAGCAGTACGGGAGATCTCGGTCTAATGTTTACGGACAAGGATAAAGAAGAGCTCGGAGAAAAAATGCAGGGATTTTCCCATACTAAGTAACGGAACTTTTTTATCGGCGGAGGGGGATATGTGAAAAATAGACAACATTCATGGAGCCTTCGCTCAAGAATATTAATTGTGCTTCTGCTGCTTACGGGACTGCTGAGCAGCCTTTCTTTCTTTTTTGTATACTCTCTGGATGAAATCAGTGAAGTGAGTGAATCCATGACGTCTGATAACATCCCTGAACTTTTGTGGCTCGGTCACTGGGAAACGGAGCTGTCCATGAAGGAACAGTATGCGGAGATGGGGGTAGAAACAGATTTCTGCTGTGATTTTATAAGCAGCTACGAAAATATCGGGGACGAGGAGAATTCCCTGGAAGCAACGTATGGAGCTCCGCCGGCTTCACTTGACTTTATTCAGCATGACCTCGATATGCTGGACTTTATGGTTGAAAATAATGTAGGGGGACTTCTTGCTCTTGGTAATACAGAAGGGGCGGCATTGTACATTGAAACAGAATATATGGAACTGCTAGAAGAAATCAGGGGGGATCTGGCTGAAAATTACACAGTAGTAAACGCCGGGCTGGACTCTCAGCAGGAGCAGTTCGGAGTTATTATTGAAGAAGCGCTGGATCTGCTGCTGCTTATTACGTCGATAGGCGTCATTTTATCAATTCTTGTTTCTTACAGAATCAGCGCAGTATTTACCCGTCCAGTACAGAAAATGGAGCAGCAGCTGAATCATATCGCCGCGGGAAGCTACGGAGCAGTATTGGAAGAAACGAACCAGGTGGAGCTTCAGCCGCTGGCCCGGTCCATAAATGAAATGTCTCATCAATTGAAGCGTTCTTTTGATATGCTCACAGCGGATAAGCAGTACAGAGAACAGATTCTTGATTCCCTCCCGGTCGGAATTGTTACTTCGGATGAACAGGTAAAAGATGTTCAGCTGAACAAAACTGCAAGAAAAGTGATGGGGAAGGACTTCGACGTATCGATGCTGCCCAGGCTGAAAAAAGAAGCAGAAGGCGTGCATCGATTCTGGGAAATATTCACCTCGAAAGGCATTTTCCAAAATGAGAAGGTATGGTATACCGATGGGGAAGAAGCGTGTACTTTCCTTGTTTCCCAATCGGAACTTGTAAATGAAAATCAGGAAACGATCGGCAAAATCTTTTATTTTATTAATATTACAGATACAGAAAAACTCGAGCAGCAAGTACGCCGAACGGAAAAGCTTGCAGTTATCGGAGAACTGGCAGCCGGAGCGGCCCATGAAATCCGGAATCCGCTGGCCGTCATTGATGGATTTTTAAATTTGATGAAGCAGTCCCTTTCGGAAGAGGAAGTTAACAAATTCCATCTGCATCTGCTTCTTAAAGAAATCGAGCGGATTAATGGTATTATAGAGGAAATGCTCATGCTCTCCAAGCCTGAAGCACCGAAGTTTCAGAAGGTGTATCTTCAGGATGTTATAGAAGAAATTCTTCCGCTTATGAAAGAAATATTGGATACGAAAAATATCGTATTTCATATGGATCTCGAAGAAAAGAAAATGTTTCTCGATACGAGCCAGATGAAGCAGGTGTTCCATAATCTTTTCCGCAATAGTGCCGAAGCTATGGGAGAACACGGGCGTATTACGGTGCAAGGAAGAGAGGAAAATGGTACTTACCAGGTCCAGGTTATTGATAATGGTCCCGGTATACCGGGAGAAGCGTCAGAACAGATATTTGATCCGTTTTCCACTACAAAAGAAAGCGGTACCGGGCTTGGACTGACGATTGCCGAGCGGATTATGGACAATCATCGGGGAAGAATCTTTTTGAAGGAAACTTCTCCAGAGGGAACGGTCATCTGCCTGGAGTTTCCGCTGAAGAAATGAGCTGTTTTTGTTGTTGCTTATGAAAGCGGAGGAGAGCAGCAGCTTACGCGATTATTCTTATGGAAACGAAGATGGACGTTTATCTACGTGTTGTTTTCAAGAGAGCCACGGATTATAACCCGCTTTAGAATAAAAACAGAATTTCCTATATGACAAAGCTTTGAAATTGCTGAAGCTGAATATATTATCAGGTAGAAAACCGGGAAGGACGTGGATGATTTGATCAAACCGCTTGGAGATGCTGGTGTCAGAGTGTCTTTTGGTACGGAGATATCAGAAGAAGTGCATCGGCAGGTACGTGCTTTTACTTCTGTTCTTGAAAGAGAGCCCGTAGAGGGAATCATTGAGTGGGTCCCTTCCTACACGGCGGTAACCGTTTTTTATGAACCGTGGAGTCTTTCTTATAAACAAGCAGCAGAACATCTGGAAAGACTGCTGCACCTGGCAGAAGAAGAAACTATCCCGGAAGGAAGAACATGGCACCTTCCTGTCTGCTACAGCAGTGAATTTGCTCCTGATTTGGAAGATATTGCAGAAAGCGCCGGAATTTCTCCGAATGAAATTGTAAGCAGACACGTGAAAGCATTGTACACCGTGTATATGCTTGGCTTTACTCCGGGCTTTCCTTATCTCGGCGGAATGGATCCGGAGATTGCCGTCCCGCGGCTTACAAGTCCCCGGTCTTCTGTCCCTGCTGGTTCTGTAGGAATTGCCGGGGAGCAGACCGGTGTTTATTCTCTCACTACACCGGGGGGATGGCGGATTATCGGCAGAACTCCAGTGCCGCTGTACGATCCGGAGCGGGAAGAGCCTGTATTTTTAAGAGCGGGGGATAAAATTCGTTTCAAAGCAGTCACAAAAAAGGAATATGAACAAATAGAGGCAGAAATCAGTAAAGGAACGTATGAATTAACGGTGGAAGGAGGCAGAAGCTTATGAAAACAGATTTAAACAGCGATCTTGGAGAGAGCTTCGGAGCATATGTCGTCGGAAACGAAGAAGATGTGCTTCCTCACATTTCTTCGGTAAACATCGCCTGCGGCTATCACGCTGGGGACCATAACATCATGGCCCGTACGGTGGAGCTCGCTGTACGATATGGAGTAGGTATTGGAGCCCACCCCGGCTACCAGGATCTGATCGGCTTCGGACGGCGGGACATAGAAACGTCAATGGAAGATATTTATCATGCTGTGCTGTACCAGATCGGTGCTCTTCAGGCTTTCTGCCGTGCTCACGATGTTCCCCTGCAGCATGTGAAGCCTCACGGTGCTCTGTTCAATAAGGCAGCTGTAGATACCGGGACAGCAGAAGCTGTAGCCGGTGCAGTCGCGGATACAGACCGCTCCCTCATTCTTTACGGCCTTGCAGGCAGTGAACTGATCCGTGCCGGTGAAAAGGCCGGGCTCGTAACAGCTCAGGAAGTTTTTGCAGATAGAACCTATCAGCCGGACGGGACGCTGACTCCAAGAAGTGAACCGAACGCTATCATAACAAATACCTCAACGGCGGTGAAGCGGGCAGTACGTATGGTAAAGGAAGGAAAAGTAACAGCGGAGGACGGACGGGAGCTGGCGATTCAGGCAGATACGGTATGTATCCATGGAGACGGCGATTCTGCTGCCGAGTTTGCCCGTGAACTGCGCAGAGCACTTGCTGAAGCCGGTGTCGAAGTCATGGCACCCGCGATGGTGAGAAAATGAGCGGGTTTAAAGTGGAAAAGCAGGGGCTTTTGACGACCGTACAGGATAAAGGGCGTCCGGGCTATCAGCAGTACGGCATTATTGTTGGTGGAGCGATGGACCCGTGGGCGCTGCGCCTTGCCAACGTGCTTGTCGGGAATCCGGACGGCGCCGCAGGTCTTGAAATTACGATGATGGGCCCAGAACTCCTGATCACAGCTGACACGATGATTGCGGTAGGTGGTGGAGACCTCTCTGCATCAATCGACGGGAAAGATATTCCTTTATGGACGGCATTGCCGGCTGCGTCCGGGCAGACCATTTCGTTTGGAAAACCTCGTTCCGGCGTCAGGGCGTATATTGCCTTTGCAGGTGGAATCGATGTTCCGAAAGTTCTTGGAAGCCGTTCGACATACATCAAAGCGGAGCTCGGCGGCTATCAGGGACGGGAACTGAATAAGGGGGATCACGTTTCACTACTGCCAAAATCTTCAAACGTATCGAGGCGCAGGCTTCATCCCGCCCTCATTCCCAACTATGATAAAACCCGTCCGATACGGGTTATTTCGGGACCGGATGAAGATCTTTTTAACGAAGATACGATGAACCGTTTTTACGAGAGCGAGTTTTCTTTAACAAATGAAGTCGACAGAATGGGCTACCGGCTGGAAGGACCGGGGCTTGCTCCGGAAAAGGAGTCGGGAATACTTTCTGATGCTACTACTATGGGCACCATTCAGGTTCCGGCAGGAGGACAGCCGATGCTCCTCCTTGCTGACCGTCAGACGGCAGGCGGCTATGCACGGATAGGGACTGTAATACAGGAGGATATGCCCCGGGTTGCTCAATACGGTCCCCACGAAAAAATTCAGTTTTCCGCGGTAAAGGTGGAAGAAGCACAGCAGCTCCTCGTGAAGCGGGAGCAGGTTTTCCGCACTCTTATGAAACTGCTGCGCCTGTGACATAAGCATCGTTTTTAAAACCCTGGATAAAAAGCAGGTCTAAAGATTTAGAACGATGAATCAAATATGTGAAAATATGAATTGGATATAAAGAAGGGAGTTGTGTTTTCCACATAACTCCATTTTTTTCGTTCTTTTCTTTCCAATGTATCAGATGAAAGTATTTTCAAATTTGTTAGACGGAAAAGCAGGAAAACCCGTAAAATAAGTATCGGATGCTTTTCACCATTGAAAATTTAGAACAAATAATTTGAACGAATTTTCAGAAAGGATAAAAGGCAAGTATGAACATACTGTAAGATCAAAATATAAACGACAGTGAACGCATTTTACATTATGTGTGCAGTTCTAAAATCCTGGGTCTTAAAACCTGTAAATGTTCAGTGTCACTTCTTATAAAAGCGGTTTCATGGTACGATCAATTTGAGATTTCCGGAAATTTCCGGAAAACCAACTACATACATAAGAGGAGGAATCCAGTTTGGAAAATTGGGTGAAAGCCGGCAGGAAGGCTGTGTTTATTGTTCTTGCTGTGCTGCTGACGTTAACAGTTTTTTCCCCGTCCGTAATGGCGAACAATGGAAACGGCGGACAGGGTGAAGGAAGCGGGCAGGGACCAAAAAGATCCGTGCAGGAAGTCACAGTTTTGGATGAAACAAATTTCGAAGTGAAGTTTGACAAAACGTACCCCGAGGGCATTGCCATTGAGAGAATGATCGATGCCACTGTTACGACATCCGAAGGGGAGGAACTGCATCCGGAGCTGACGGACTATGAAGTCAACCCGGAAAACCGGTCGGAAGTAAAGGTGACGCATGATGCAGACCTTTCGGAAACAGCGGGGGAGCTGGACGTAAATGGTGTTACAGCAGCATTTGATTTCCTGCCGGAGGAAGAAGAGCCGGCTGGTCCAACAATTGCTGATGTACGTGGAGAAGAACTGGAGACAGAACAGACGTTAACAGGAACAGTGACGGCCCATTTTGAAGAAGGCGGCCAGACGAACATGTACGTCCAGGACGAAACGGCCGCGATACTTGTGCGCGGTCCGGGGCTTGGAGACTCCTATAATATTGGAGATAAAGTAACTTTTACCGGGGAACTGAACGAATTCCGCGATATGATCCAGCTGCTTGTGGAAGATTCAGAGCTTGTAGAAGCTTCCCACGGTTTAATTGAGCCGGAAACGGTGGACGCTTCTTTCTTTGATCAGGATATGGATGATGTCCAGGCGAAGCTTATCGAAATTGAGGACGTGTCTGTACTTGATAACGTTGGTTTTAACGATTTCAGTGCTGAGGACGGTTCGGGAAATGATTTTCTTGTTTTGGGACAGTTTTCTGACGTGCTGGAAGATACCTCCTACGATTCGATTGTCGGCGTTGTAAATTATCATTTCAACGAACTGAAGCTTATGCCGAGAAACAATGATGATCTGATTGAGGACGCCTCGATTACACGTCCGGTGCGTGCTGCTCCCGAATCCGGGCAGGTAGCCCCAGGGACGGAAGTGACACTTTCTTCTGCAACAGAAGAAGCGGACATCTACTATACGCTTGACGGCAGTGAGCCTACGGAAGAAGCAGAGCTCTACACAGAGCCGATCGTTATCGATGAAGCTGTTACGGTGAAAGCAGTAGCAGTGAGCGACGGGCTGGAGCCGAGCGAAGTGCGTGAATTCACGTATACGATTCAGCCGGAAGCAGGGGATGTACAGATTTACGACATTCAGGGAAGTTCCCACATCTCGCCTTACGAAGATACATCTGTCCGTGAAGTGCCGGGTATTGTAACCCACACGGAGGGCAGCGGCTTTTATTTTCAGAGTGCAGAGTCGGACGGAGATGTGAATACGTCGGAGGGA
>PWLM01000218.1 GCA_003560495.1 Bacillus sp. (in: firmicutes)
AGCCGTGCCCAGCTGTCCGCCCCGGCACCGATCGAGCGGACGATAACGTATATAAGGGGGACAGACATGAGCACCCCGGTAATGATTCCTATTGTAAGCAGAACGAAACCTGGAGGGTTTCCATTCCAGAGATTTCTCCAGCGTTTCTGAAGAAAGCGCACACCCGGATTACCGGTAGTACGTGATGTATTTTCCTGTCTGCTTTCATCTTCTTTCTTCATGACAAACTCTCCTGACATAATACGGCTCTTCCGTACAGCATTCCCTCTCCTATTCAACCATAATTGAGAAGAACATGCCATACAAGGTATCTGCATTTTATGAACCTTCTCTGAAAATGCAGAGCAGTATGTCTTCTTCTTTATAATAAAGCAGCCAATGAAAAAGCGTCTGCAGATTTCTTTAAAAAAAGACGACCCGGAGTCGGGCCGTCCTTTTCTATGAAAATGTATGCATTAACGGAGTTCCAGATCCAGTCCGGCATCTTCGATAAGCTGCCTTGTATCCTGGAAGTAGTCACCCAGTTCACGAAGCGGCATATCCTGCACATGCAGCTCACTGAAAGGTACTGCTTCTTCAAATGGAGGATCAAGGTCTTCGTTGATCGGCACTTCCAGTGACTCTCCGACAAATGCCAGCTGGTTTTCTTCCTCTAATACCCAGTCCATAAATGCTTCTGCATTTTCCTGGTTAGGACCACCCTCTACAAGCCCTGCACCGGCAGCATTAACAATGGCTCCCATGTCATCTTCTTCCTGGTCAGCGTAGACAAAACCTACGTTATTATCATTCGGCTCTTCCAGCTGCTGATGGTAATAGTAGTTATTTACGAGACCGAAGGCATGCTCCCCGGCACCTACAGCCCTGCGGATGTCTCCATGTCCCTCAAAAATACCGGAAGCATTTTCCTGAATAGCTTCCACCCATTCCTGTGTTCTTTCGTCGCCCCACTCATAGCGGAGAGCGGACACATTTCCAATCATACCCCCATTACCACCACGTGTGATTGCATAACCGTTTTCCACATCGGCGTAGGATTCTTCAAACAAGTCTTCCATTCTGGAAGGAACATCTTCTTCATCGATCAGATCTTTGTTGTAAATAAAGCCGCGTGCACGTGTGGAAAGTGCAACCCACTCATTATTATCTGCCCGGTACTGCTCGTCGATTGTATCAATATTTTCCGGATCGCTTTCTGCAAGCAGACCTTCCTGATTTAAGTATTCGAGGCCCCCTACATCATTGGATATAAAAACATCTGCCTGTACATTTCCTGCTTCCTCCTGAATCTGCAGCGGCTCTGCTTCATGAAGCGCCTGTACTTCCACACCTGTATCTTCCTCAAACTTGTCGAGCAGAGCATCTACGAACTGTTCGTTACGTGACGAGTAAACGACAAGCTCTCCGGAAAGCTCTTCTCCCGCTGCTTCATCGCTGTTATTATCTGCAGCATCTCCCGCCTCGTTGTTTTCCTGTGTATTATTTTCGGCGTTATTTGCTCCACCATTATTTTCTTCCGCATTGTCTCCGCACGCTGCGAGCAGCCCTGCAGCCGCAATAGATGTAATAAGTAATTTGTAAGACCTTTTCACTAAACTCCAGCTCCTTATGTTTTAACTTGTTAACAAAATGTGTCCTATGTCTTTCTGTTTTGAATTGTACTGCGAATGAGAATCATTGTCAATGAAAATTAGAAAGTATTTCAATTGATATAGCTCCGGGTGTTTTTGTATTCCATCAGACTTTCAAAAATGACCCTTTCCCCCCAGGATTAACCCTGGATGTAACAGCAGGAAAAGAGAGCCTGACGGTTTATCCGGTTCCAGCAAAAAGAACGGCCCGGAAAGGACCGTTCTTGAAAATACGCTGTTATTCAACCATTGCTACGAGTTCCGGTTTAATATCAAAAGATACGATCGATCCGATCTCAACGTCCTGTTCCACAGGAGCATAAATGATCATCGGCGCTTTGGAAAGCTCCGGCTCGTTATGAAGCTTCACGTGCAGCTCCTGGTACTCCCCGCCGTACGTCACTCTTTCCACACTTCCGCAGTAGGCTCCTTCCTCAGAAAGCATACAGCCTTCCGGACGGATGGAGAGTGTCACATTTTCCATCCGTTCTTTCGACTCTTCAGGAAGGGTCACTTTACCGATGTGTGTATGAATGTTCCGGAGATCATGATCCATTTTGCCGGTCAGAAGATTTGTTTTACCGACGAACTGTGCTACAAAGCAGTTTTTAGGACAGCGGTACATTTCTTTAGGAGCAGCAATCTGCTGAATGACACCTTCATTCATGACAACTACCCGGTCAGAAACAGCGAAAGCATCTTTTTGATCGTGCGTTACAATAATCGCCGTCGTATTTGCACGCCGTAGAATATTAGTAACATCGAAACGCATCTTTTCACGAAGACCGGCATCCAGGTTGCTGAAAGGTTCGTCCATCAGCACTACGTGCGGCTTAGGTGCAAGAGCTCTCGCAAGCGCGACCCGCTGCTGCTGTCCGCCGGAAAGCTGGGTCGGATAGCGATCAGCGTAGTCCTCCAGTCCGACAAGCTCCAGCACTTCCTTTGTTCTGGCCTTTTTTTCACGTATCTTCCATTTATTCAAACCGAACATGACATTTTTAGCAATTGTCATATGAGGAAAAAGAGCGTAGTCCTGGAAAACCATACCGATCCCCCGTTTTTCGGGAGGAAGGGCGCGGGATTCGTTAACGATGGAGGCCCCGTCTATTCTGATCGATCCGGACGATGGATTTTCAAACCCGGCAATCATCCGGAGTGTTGTTGTTTTTCCACAGCCGCTCGGGCCGAGAAGAGAAATAATCTCTCCTTCTTTTATTTTAAGGCTTAATTTATCCACAGCCGGCTTCCCCTGCTCGGAAAATGCTTTTGTTATATTGTCGAGTTGAATAAAGCTCATGACTTTTCCTCCCTGTACTTTCTCCAATGCAATTTCAAAAACACGGCATGCCTTCATAGAGAAACCCGCTTTATAAAGAAAAGCGGATACACTGCTTATTTAGAATTCTTATAATCTAGTTGAGAATGATTTTCATTTCTACTGAAGTATAGCACAATTTTTTTAAAAAGGTCAATGTGATCCGCTTTCAATAAAGAATTTTTCTAATGGCAGGCTGCTTTTTCAGGAGGACGCCGCAGCACCTGTTTCAGAGCATACACAAATAACCGGCCTTTGATTTGCAAGGCCGGCTATTCGTAATATTATTAGAGAAGCTTTTCTCCAAAAAGAGAACCGATAAGAGCAACTGCGGCTTCGGCCGTCTGGTTTTTCATGTCCAAAATCGGATTAACTTCAACGAATTCCGCTGACGTCACAATATTTTTCTCAGCAAGGATTTCCATTGCAAGGTGCGTTTCCCGGTAAGTCGGTCCTCCAACAACTGGTGTGCCGACTCCCGGAGCATCACTCGGGTCCAGGGCATCGAGATCAAGGCTCAAATGAACACCGTCTGTACCGTTTGTTACATATTCCGAAGCTTCCTCCATTACCTGCGGCATCCCTATCCGGTCAATCTCGTGCATCGTATATACTTTTATTCCTTTTTCCTTGATCAGCTTACGCTCTCCTTCATCCAGAGACCGGGCCCCAATCAGGACGATGTTTTCCGGTTTTACTTTCGGGCTGAAACCACCGATATCTGTCAGGCTTTTATCTCCAAGACCAAGACTGACAGCGAGTGGCATGCCGTGAATATTGCCGGATGGAGAGGTCTCCCCGGTGTTTAAATCACCGTGTGCGTCATACCATATGACACCCAGGTTCTTTTTGCCTTTTGCTGTACCCGCAAGTGATCCGATAGCGATACTGTGATCTCCTCCGAGTATAAGCGGGAAAGCCCCACCTGCTATTACTTCTGCTACTTCCTCTGAGAGCTGACGGTTAGCTTCCACCACTTCTTCCAGGTCTTTAAGGTTTGATTCATTTTTTACGTTAAACCGCTGCGGCCGGCCGATTTGAATGTCTCCTCGGTCTTCTACTTCCCAGCCCAGCGCTTCCAGTCTCTCGACTACACCGGCATAGCGGATAACACTCGGACCCATATCCACCCCACGCCGCATCTGGCCGAGATCCATAGGTACTCCAATAATTGCAATTTTATTATTCAAAACTGTCACATCCCATTTGTTTTATTTACGATCTGTTAAAGTTCCATCTTTCTGCAGGGGCATCTTCCGCAGAGAAAACTGCACATCTTCTCCACGGGAAACATGCCGGGTTGAAGCGAGGTTTCTTTTGTAATCAACCGCGCTTTAACACAGCTTTTATTTAAGTCGATTCAGTACTGTCCAGTGTTCCCGCAGAGAAGCTCACCTATTTGGAAAGCAGTCCGCGGAAAGCAAATGTAATATTCTGCGGTCGTTCTGCGAGCCTTCTCATGAAGAAACCGTACCAGTCATTGCCAAACGGTGTGTATACACGCATTTTATAGCCTTCACGAGCAATTTCTTCCTGCATTTGCGAGCGAAAGCCGTACAGCATCTGAAATTCAAACTGATCTTTCCCGATGCCGTTTTCTTCCGCGAATTTTTTAACTTCCGCAATTATATTATGGTCGTGGGTGGCAACAGCAGCGTAACTTCCGTTCAGCATATGACGCTTAATAATATTCAGGTAGTTGTTATACACTTCTTTTGCATCCTGATACGCCACTTCCGGAGGTTCGTTATACGCCCCTTTAATGAGCCGGATATTGGTCCCCTTCAGTGCATCAACATCCTGTTCGGCCCGGTAAAGATACCCCTGAATCGCTGTTCCGACATTATCATATTCTTTCCGGAGTTCCATAAGAATATCCAGCGTAGGTTCCAGGTGGGAATAATCCTCCATATCAATTCGTACGAAATTATCGTATTGTTTCGCCTTGGCAAGAATGGACCGCATATTATTTAAGCAAAGTTCTTTATCGACATCCAGACCTAACTGCGTCAGCTTCAGGGACAAATTACAGTCCACTCCCGCTTCCTCAATCGCTTCAAGTGTACGTATACAGTATTCCGCCGCTGCCATCGCCTCTTCTTTATCGTATACAAATTCTCCGAGATGATCGACAGTGGCACTGAGTCCCTTTTCGTTCAATTTGCGGACTGTGTCCATCGCTTCCTGCAGTGATTCGCCGGCAATTACTGACTTCGCTCCGAATTTCGGGCCCCATTTTGTCGCTTTATTTTTAATAAAGTCGTTTTTTGCTAAAAACAAAAAGAAGTTTCTTGTAATCATTTTTCTTTCGCCCCTTTCAATTTCTTCAGTATGTGCAGGCTGGTCAGCGTGGAACAAAAACTGTCCTAGGCTCCGGAAGGATCTGGTACTTCGGGATCAGCATTTTACGGATGTTTTTTTGAAAAGTCTTACTTTTTCCCTTCCCTTTTTCCGGGCCTTTCAACCTGAAACGAAACTAGCTGGCTGGAGGAAGTTCCTCTAACTCAGTAATATTGCAAAAACCATGCCAATTATGAGAGCGCTTTCCTGAAGACTTTTTTCTAAAGAGAGTGTTTAATTTTTGAGCACTGTCTGCAGATTTTGCACCAGAACGACAATATTTTTTGCGCTTGAGTCTTTTCCCTATTACAATGGCAGAAGAAGACATACTGCCGGGAGGACATATATGACACTGCCAACTATCCCTGAAGTTTATAAACAGCTGCTCGATGCTGTAGACGCAGGTATTCATGTAATCGACATGGAAGGCCATTCTATACTTTATAATCAAAAAATGTCTGAGATTGAAGATATGAACAAAGAGGAAGTGCTCCGTAAAAACATTATGGACATATTCCTATTTCAGTCCGAAGAAGACAGCCGACTTATCCAGGCGCTCCGGCACGGAAGATTCCACAAAAACGCCAAGCAGACTTACTTTAATTTTAAAGGGCAGGAAATCACGACAATTAACGATACGTTTCCATTAGTATATGAAGGAAAACGTATCGGTGCAGTAGAAATAGCCCGTGACATCACAAAACTTGAACGTCTTTCCAGAGAGAATGCCCGCGAAAAAAGGGCAGCGGGCTTCACGTTCGACCAGATCATCGGAAAAAGCCCGGTTCTTCGGGAAGTTATCCACCATGCTGAAAGAGCGGCCCGGACATCGTCCTCCGTACTGATTTATGGAGAGACAGGCACCGGCAAAGAGCTGTTCGCCCAGAGCATTCACAATGCGAGCTCCCGGGCTGCAGGACCGTTTGTCAGTCAGAACTGCGCAGCACTTCCGGAATCGCTTATTGAAGGTATTCTCTTTGGTTCGGTGAAAGGAGCCTTTACCGGGGCATCAAATCATGCCGGCCTGTTTGAGCAGGCAGAGGGTGGTACGCTGCTTCTTGACGAAATTAATTCTTTAAGTGCTCCCCTCCAGGCGAAACTGCTTCGGGTCATACAGGAAAAATCCGTCCGTCGGATCGGAGACGTTAAGGACCGTCCGATAGATATCCGTCTTATTGCAGTGATGAACGAAGACCCGTCAGCTGCGATCCAGGAAAACCGTCTTCGTGAAGATCTTTACTACAGGCTGAGTGTGGTTTCTATCATCGTTCCCCCGCTCCGCCAGCGGAAGCAGGACATTCCCATCCTTACCTCGCACTTTATTGAGAAGTATAACGAAAGATTCCAGCTTGGAGTTCCTGGGGTATCCGAGCAGGTGGAAACAATATTCTCTTCCTACGAATGGCCCGGTAACGTCCGGGAACTGGAGCATCTCATCGAAGGAGCTATGAACTTGATTTACCGGGACGAACTTATTGAGTACAGCCACCTTCCGCTTCATATACAGACAAAATTTTCCGGTGGATTCCCGACACTTCCTGCTTTTGAACCGGAAGCTGCAGTGATCACTCCAAAACCATTAAAAACTTATCTGGAGGAAGTGGAAAAAGATTATATTGAAACGATGCTCATGAGAAATAATCAAAACATCACCCGTACCGCTGCTGAACTTGGAGTCAGCCGTCAGAGTCTTCAGTACCGTATCAAAAGGCTGCGCCCTGAGTAATCTGTGCTTATGGAAAAGCTGCTTTAAAAATAAAAGGAAACGTTCACTTTCGTTTCCTTGAGGTCGCAGGGAGGGCCTCGGCTGGTTCCGCTCATGAATGCTGTGGAGAAAATTTTCAGCAGATGAATCCGCTGCGATAAACCAAGCAGAAAAGCGCATTTCCTTCCCTTTCGTAAGAACCCGGATCTTTAACAGAGCCATAAAAAGACTGCGTCGTCCGGTACGGACGACGCAGTCTTTTTATGGGAGCTGCACTGGAAGCAGCGTCACTTCTTTTTCTTCTTCATTAACGAGCTGTACTGTGTCGAGCGTAAAGTACTTGGCTGTCAGCTGCACTGCTTCTTTGAAAGTCTCAAACGATTCTTCGGAGGTCTCTTCAGCACTGTAGAAAACGTAAGCAGTTTCCCCTTCATATCTCACATCTTCAATATCCACCGTTTCGGGAACCGCCGCTTCGTACCAGTCCTGCCCGCTGACTTCCTCCATCTGTGTGAGCGTTTCGTCGAAGCTGAGCGGATCACCCGTTCCACTGGTCATCGGTTCTCCCGCGGCTCCTGCGCTGACCAGCCCCTCTCCACTGCTCAACGGGTAATAACCGCGGTTCAAGGTTGAAAGGTCAACTTCTGATTCCCCCGATTGTCCGATCATCAGCTCTTCTTCTCCTGCTTCAAAGTTCACTTCAGAAACTTGATAAAGAGCGAGTGTTTCCTGAAGAACTTCTTCCATAAAATAATACTCTGCACTCGATAGAGAAGCCAGCTGGTTCTCTTCCGCAAAGCGGAGTGTTAATTCATTGGCAGAACCACCGTTAAATACGGCTTCTTCCAGTGCTTCAAAGTAACTTCCCGAAGTAGGGTCGCTTTCCTGAAGAGCATAAACCACTGCTTCTTCCCTTGACATTTCATCTGCCGGTTCCGGAATAACGTAATATATTTCCTCTTCTTCCAACATAGCTGCTGTAACGAAAAGATTTCCTTCTTCTTCAACTGAATATCCTTCATCGCTCGCTGCAAAATAGTCATCTTCTTCCGGAGCCTCTTCCGTATTGTCTGCAGGATCATTGTTCAGGTTGTTGTCCGATTCGTTCACATCACTGTTGGCGGGGTCTTGATTTTCGTTTTGATCTTCATTTTCAATTCCACTTTCATTCTCATTTTCATTTCCACTTTCATTCCCGCCTTCATTCTCAGCTGTTTCTTCCGGTCCGGTAGATTCACTCCCGTCAGTGTCCGGGGTGACAGTATTTGTGTTTTCCGTATTCTCTTCATTATTTTGAACAGAAGGAGTGTTGTTTTCTTCAGAGACCTCGTTGTTAACTGCTGTATCGAAAGTATCTGTCCCTCCGTTATCAGCCGGCGCGGGTTCGTCGCTGGATGAAAACATGCCGGTATTCATGAAGGACGGGATCATAAGCACGATCAGAAGAAGAGCCGCTGCAGAGGCCATCGCCGGAAAAAACCACGTTTTGGAAGCTTTACGCTTCGGTGCTTCTTTGTCCGCCCGCTGCTTTACTGCATGGAAAAGTTCGTCTTTTGTCTGCTTATCTTTTACCGGAGGCATACGTCTCAGCGTGTCCTCCAGCTCTTTTTCCGACCATTTATCGTTATTCAAGGGGAATCCTCCTTTCCTTGTATATTTTCACCATCAGTCTGCAGATGCTTTTTCAGAGCTTTTATCGCCCGGTGCTGGGTCGTTTTCACTTTGCTTTCTGACCACCCGAGAATATCGGCACTTTCTGCAATGGAAAGTCCTTGTATATAGCGCAGAACAATCACCTGCTGCTGGTCTTTAGTACACTTTTTCATCGTTTTATAAATATGCTGAATTTCATCCTGCTGGGCCACAATTTCGTCCGGAAGCGGCTGTTTGTCTTCAATTTCGAATTCCCGTTCACTCCACTCGTATTCCTTGCCTTCGAATTTCCTTTTCTTCCGGGATTGGCGGCGTATCCAGTCGATCGCTGCGTGCTTGGCGATAGAATAAAGCCACGTTTTCTCGCTGCTTTTCCCCTCGAAAGTTTCGTAGGAGTGGAGTACTTTTATATACACTTCCTGAACGAGCTCCTCTGCTGTTTCCCTGTTCCGGACGAGGTAAAATAAGTATTGGAATAGCTGCTGGTGGTAAGCAGAGTACAGCCGTTCGAACTCCTCTCTCACGTCATTACCTCCCTGCTTCATCTATTTGACGCTGTAAGCGCTGAACATGTTACAAATTTTTAGATAGTTATGTAACTTTCTCGAATATGCTTTCTATATTGTAACAGATATCGAAATAGAACATATATGTCTACCTCCGGCTACCGTTTAGCGTCTTCGGGGGACTGAAGTTCATCACAAGAGCTTCTCACGGACACACCGAAAGGCTGCTGAAAGCTTTTTCATAGGTGGAAGGAAAAGGAGCCCCAGGGACTGACGCACTCTAAAGAAACTTTTTTATATTAGGCTACCTTGAAAATAGCTCGTTTATGAGATGGTCATAGCGCTGCACTCCCGGCGGGGCTTACCCGAGGGTTTGTTCTCGACTAATTTTGGCGGGGAACCCTCCGCCAAAATGGATTCTCGAACGGCGCTGATCCTCTGGGTGTCCCCGCCTTCGTTACACAGCATTGGATATTTTCATTTTTCATGGTGCCGTTTTTAACTGCATCCATGTCTCTGTTAAAGCTCCGAGTTGCTTTTGAAAGTCACCTGCGGTTTTTTTTACGAAATAAAGAACATCGTTAATGAAAAGCAAAGCTTTTCTTTTTCCAAGAGAAAGAACGCAGCCTTAAAAAAAGAAGAATCGGGGGGGACTGAAGCGCCCTGAGAAAACTTTTTTAAAAAAAAGTTTTCTCAGCATCTGAAATTAACCTGCGGATTGAATCCCTTTATAACACTGATGTTATGAGAGCCCTTACATTACTTACGAACTAGAAACCGGAGTGTCATAAGTCCTTATAAATATAGACCAGACAAAGGTGCTATTTCTTGATAATTATAGTATTATAAAGCTAAGTATCTTTCACACCGGTTCACTGGCGCTTTCCCTTCATTTTGGAAACACAGACCTATTCACACTGTTTGTCATTTCTCTTTGTGGGACGTATAGTAGAAAAGGTTGACTTTCTCATATTTTTTTAGAGTTGGATACTAAGTCATTTCAGCCGGTATATATGTGTAGAAGTAAAAATAATAATCGAGGTGAGCTCTTTGGCGAAAATTGAAGTCCGTAATTTGACAAAGGTCTTCGGCAAACGCCCCAAACCGGCGCTTGACATGCTGAAGGAAAAAAAGTCAAAAGATGAAATATTGGAAAAAACCGGCTTAACTGTCGGGGTAAATCGTGCAACATTTGATGTTAATGAAGGGGAAGTCTTCGTTATTATGGGACTTTCCGGAAGTGGGAAGTCCACACTCGTCCGTCTGTTGAACCGGCTGATTGATCCAACGGACGGTCAGATCCAAATCGATGGAGATGACCTGGCTAAAATGGACGACAACGCTCTTCGTGAAGTCCGCAGAAAGCATATGAGTATGGTCTTCCAGAAGTTCGGCCTGTTTCCTTTCCGCACTATTCTGCAAAACGTAGAATACGGACTGGAAGTTCAGGGCATTGCAAAGGAAGAGCGCAATGAGAAAGCGATGAAATCCTTGGCGCTTGTCGGCCTGCAGGGTTATGAAGATCAATTTCCGGATCAGCTGTCCGGCGGTATGCAGCAGCGGGTTGGCTTAGCACGTGCGCTTGCGAACGATCCGGACGTACTGCTGATGGACGAAGCCTTTTCCGCACTCGATCCGCTGATTCGTAAGGATATGCAGGACGAACTGCTGGATCTTCAATCTTCCATGCAGAAAACTATCATATTTATTACACACGATCTCGACGAGGCCCTCCGCATAGGAGACCGTATTATGATTATGAAAGACGGTGCGGTAGTACAGATCGGATCTCCGGAAGACATACTTATGCACCCAGCCGATGATTACGTCCGCCGCTTCGTGGAGGATGTGGACCGTTCGAAAGTCTACACAGCGGAAAACATTATGACACGCCCTGAAACAGTAAACATGGAAAAAGAAGGTACACGAGTGGCACTTCAGCGTATGAGACGGGCTGATATCTCCAGCATTTACGTTGTTAACCGCACCCGGCAGCTCCAGGGAATTATTCATGCCGGAGATATTGCAGAAGCTGTCAACCGGGATGAAAGTGATATTACGCCGTATATTCAAAAGGATGTTCCAACGTGCAGCCTGGATACGCCGATGCACGATCTTTTCAACCTTTCCTCCACTTCCCACGTACCGATAGCTGTACTGGGGGAAAATGACAAGCTCGCAGGTATTGTCATCCGCAGTAAAATACTTGCAGCACTTTCAGGAGAAGAGGTGAATACCAGTGAGTGAAACATGGGAAGCAATTTACGCATGGTTTGATGCAATTCTTGATTTTATGCCGGAACTTCCGGTAGGTACATGGATTGAAGATTTTGTAGACTGGCTTCAGAACGCTCAGTTTATTTTTGACGGTATCCGTGGCTTTGTAGCCTGGGTCACCGGAATGTTCAACAGCTTTTTCGGGTTGATACCGCCGATTTTGTTCATTCTTATTCTGACAGTTATCGGCTATATGCTCGTACGCAAGTCTGAAAAATTCGGTCTGCCGATTCTTATTTTCTTAGGCTTGTTATTCATTGAGAGTATCGGCTACTGGGATGAGTTGATTTTAACCCTTTCCCTCGTAATCACAGCGACCCTTATTTCAATAGTCATCGGGGTCCCTATCGGCATCTGGATGGGAAGAAGCGATCTTGTTAAAAACATTGTAACGCCGATTCTTGATTTCATGCAGACAATGCCCGCATTTGTTTACTTAATTCCTGCGGTTGCTTTCTTCAGCATCGGTATCGTCCCGGGTGTTATTGCGTCTGTTATTTTCGCCATGCCGCCTACCGTCCGCCTGACCAATCTCGGTATCCGGCAGGTGCCGGCAGAAATGATCGAAGCGTCCGATGCATTCGGGTCCACCCCTGGTCAGAAGCTCTTCAAAGTACAGCTCCCGATGGCCAAAGTAACGATTATGGCCGGGATCAACCAGACGATTATGCTTGCACTCTCGATGGTTGTTATTGCTGCGATGATCGGAACAGACGGTATCGGCCGGGAGGTTTACTACGCCGTTGGACGAAATGACATGGCGATGGGCTTTGAAGCCGGTATCAGCCTCGTAATTCTGGCTATTATTCTTGATCGTCTTACTCAGGCTCTGAACCCGGAGAACAGGAAAGCATAAAAACAGGTATAATGAAATACCAAATAAATCCACTACAAAGGAGTAGATTTTTTATGAAACGAAGACACCAGTTTGGTTTAGCAGCAGGTTTGTCTCTTTCCCTTCTCGTAACAGCCTGCGGGGCAGATAACGAGAACAACGCAGATACAGCAGAGAACAATACTAACGCAGAGGAAAACACGGCAGAGAACAACGCAGCTGAAGAAAATAACAACGCTGCAGACAATGAAGACAACGAGGCAGATAACGATGGCGAAGCTGGAGGCGGAGACTACGCGGAAGAGCTTGAGCACACAATTACCGGGATTGATGCCGGCGCCGGAATTATGTCAGCTGCTGATGAAGCACTTGAAGTATACGACCTGGAAGACTGGACAATTACAGCAAGCTCTGACTCTGCAATGACGCAGGAACTTGCCACTGCCTATGAAAACGAAGAGCCGATTGTTGTTACCGGCTGGACGCCGCACTGGAAGTTTGCAGAATACGACCTGAAGTTCCTTGACGACCCGGAAAACGTATTCGGTGAAGCGGAAGATATTCACACTTTTGTACGTGACGGCCTTTCTGACGATATGCCGGAAGCCTATGAAGTACTGGATAACTTCGAGTGGACAGAAGATGATATGAACGAAGTTATGATGGAAATCCAGGAAGGCACTGACGAGGAAGAAGCTGCCCGCAACTGGATTGATGCCAATGAAGACACTGTAGCCGAGTGGACAGACGGTGTAGATTCTGTAGATGGTGAAGAAATTGACCTCGTCTTTGTAGCATGGGAGTCTGAAATTGCTTCTACAAACATGATCGCACTAGTCCTTGAAGATCTTGGTTATGAAGTAACGATGGATCCACTGGAAGCAAACTTTATGTTCCAGGCTGTTGCAACCGGGGAAGCTGATGCGATGGTAGCAGCGTGGCTTCCGCTTACGCACGAGCACCTCGTAGAAGATTACGGTGATGATATGGAAGATCTCGGAGCAAACCTCGAAGGTGCCCGCACAGGACTCGTTGTTCCTGAATACATGGACATCGATTCTATCGAAGATCTTAACCAGTAAATTGTATAAAAAAGAACTCTCCCGCATTCGTGCGGGAGAGTTCTTTTTTCAGCTTGTTGAATTAAGTTTTGTTTCAGGAAAGGAATAGGATGAACCTCAGCTAATTTTTAAAATCCTCCCACTTTTTTTCCGCCTTTTTCGCAAGGTAAGTGTCTCTGACCCAGTAAAGAATAAACCGGATCGCTACAGCATGCATGATCACTCCGCATACCGTAAGCAGTGTTACCGTAATTGTCCCTGTTATAGACTGGGGATCAATGTAGGCATAACCGAAAAAAACAAGGGAAGACGCACTCCCTAAAAAGGCTTCAAAATAATGATCAAAGCGTTCCCCTTCTGCCCAGTACAGAGGGGCTGTGCTTAAAAATATAATTACCGCAAGTCCGGAAACAACGTGGGTGACCTTTTGTTTTTCCAGAAGCTGTACGGCCGGTTTCATGTAATACTTCGTCATCGCTTTTAAACGAAGAAAATGCAGTACCCGTGCTATACGCGCAAATTGAAAAATTGCATCAAGAGGAATTACTGCTATGACGATAAACGGATGCGCTTTAATAAATTCCCATTTTCGTTCTGCTTTATAAAAACGGACACAGAAATCTATAAAAAAGATCCCCCACGTTCCCCATACAATGACGGGTTCGAGGCTTGTTTCAAACCAAATGGTTGCTACAGCAGCAAACGCAAGGACTGCCATCAGTGCTTCATATACGTATTCTATACGACTGTTCCGCTGTGCCGCTGTCATCACTCCCTTTCTCTACATACCAGTATAACGGATTTACACATTTCCGTGCGTATACAGTCTGCATTTTTCTGCTGGTAATTATTCCAGAAATTATCTATAGTAAATAAGTAGTTGTAACCCCAAACTGAAATAAGCGTCTACGTTTACAGATGGGGATATTTTGCACTCCGTTATTATCATTGCTGCTTTACAGAAAGCCGCTCGGCAGAAACCGCCTCTTTTTTTCAATATATAGAACAAACGAAAAAGGCTTCTGCTGTGCGTTCGATGCATTATGAAAAGCAGTGGAAAGTAACAACACTACAGAAAGGTGGAATAAATGTATGAAGAAAATGTCTTTTGTTTTAATTAGTGCTCTTACTATTGGAGGGCTCACAGCGTGCGGTCAGGGTGAAGAAACTCCTGCCAATGAAGAGAGCGATAAAAATACCGGAGGGGCCGATGAAGTGGAAGAAAACCTCAATGAGATAAACGAGGAAAATAACAGCGGCGGTTCTATAGGCGAAAACAACAATAACGAAAACGCTGAAAACGAGCATGATACAAACGCGAACAATCAGGAGAATACCGGTGAAGAGGAAGATGATGGAAATAATGTAACAGACGAAAACAACGAAGATTCTGACGGGAACAACAGCGAGGCTGATGAAGCAGCTGATGAAAATCAGGAAAATGAAGAAACCAATAATGCTGCCAACGACGAGAATGCCACTGAAGAAGCTGACGAAGAAGCATCTATGGTAGACCCATTGTATCTGTACTTCTCCGATGATCAGCTGCTTGAAACTCTTCGTGTCGAAGCGGACCCTGTAACAATGGACGAAAGCGGTGCAGAAGAAGCGATGGATTTATGGGCTGCCGGACCGGATGATGAAGAACTTTACGGAGTATTTCCTCCGGAAGCAAGTATTCAATCCGTTGAGCTTGATGGAGAGCTCGCTAATGTTTCTCTTTCTCCAGAAGTACAGAATGCTAATTTAGGCTCCAGCGGAGAAGCTCTTATGACCGAGCAGATTGCTATGATGATGGAGCAGTTTGGCGCTTCACAGACAATGATCCTTATTGATGGCGAAGAAACAGAAGAATTTCTTGGACATATGAGTCTCACAGAACCTGTGGAAGCAGACTCTCCGGAGGATTACGATACTCATTAATTTCATATTTAAAAAAGCTTCCGGGAGCGTTGTCTTCCGGGAGCTTTTTCAAACAGTCCGCTTCATTCGTTCTGCCTTTCGTGCTACACTGAATCCGGAACAAATGATAAAGGAGAAAATATATGAACTTCCTTCAAAAAGACCCGGACAAATACATCGAAAAAAATGCGGAATATTATAAGAAAAAGTGGACCGCTCATAAAAACCCTTTTCTTTTTGCCGGCTGGAACGGGGCTGCTTTCTTTTTTGCACCTTTTTGGGCTGCTTCGCGCCATATGTACGGTGCTGCACTGTTTTACTGGCTTTTCTACATTGGTTTTGCTCTGCTGGAATCTTTTCTCCCTGCTCTGCTCGATGCCGGGGCCGGAGCGGTGCCTTCCTTATGGCTGCTTCTTTTCCCTGTGCTTTTAATCCACCTGCTTTTCGGCTTGTTTGGTAACGCTCTTTACGCCAGGAAAGTATCTGGTTTGACAGCGAATGAAACTACCCAGCACCTGCCCCCAATTTTTAATAAAAGTGGATGGAATCCTGCAGCAGGAAGTCTTGTGCCGCTTCTGTTTATTTCCGTCCTTGCCTGGCCGCTGCTCACCATTTCTCAGTGGTCTTATAATCCCGCTCTTGAAGAAGGGGTCTACGTTTACGGGGACGATGGAGTGTCGCCACAGGGGCAGCTGGACGTGAGCAGAAACCCTTTGTTTGAAAAATATGAATCCCGGATTAATATGTTTTACGTAGGGGAAGCCCTGGATAACCGGGCACTCAGCTATGAACTGCTGTATGAAGAAAATGATCAGTGGGTCCCTGTCCGCGACCAGAGCGTTGCTTTCTTTTCCACTGACAAAGTTTCTCTGGAAATACTGGACGCAGAAGATCCCGCTGTTCAGACGGGGAACTACCGCCTTGAAGTCTACGTGGAGGACATGCACTTTGACACCGTTTCCTTTGAAATAATAGAGCCATCTTTTTAAAAACAGCCTCTCTAAAACACTTCAGAGTTATTAACGTTTTGAAGGCCGTCTCATTCCTGAGACGGCCTTTCAGAGTGTTGATTAAGTCTTGATTTCAGAATAATTATTCTTCTGAATGTATAGCTTTCTCCTGCACTCCCCGGCGGAAGCTTGCCGTGGGGCTCGTCGTCAGCTGTTTGGCCTGCGCCATGGAAAAGGATCTTCCGACTGCGCTTATTCTGTAGTGCCCCCCTTATCTTGGACACTCCTACATGAAAGGAGGGGTTCTTATGGCAGTTGGACAGTTTACGGAACAGGAAAAAATAGCCGCGGTTCATCTCTATCTCTCGGACCATTATTCGTATGCAGATATCAGTCGCAAGCTCGGCGTGGACAAACGCGTCATCCGTTTATGGGTCGCTCGGTTTCGACGGCATGGAAAAGGGGCGCTCGCTCCAAGAAAAGGTTGTCTTGCCTTTGATCCAGCGTTTAAAATGGAGGTACTAAACTATCATTGGAAACATCGTGCGTCGTATTTTGAAACCGCCGTGGAATTTAACCTCGCTGCTCCCTCTACCGTGCAAAAGTGGGAGGATCAGGCCCTGCTCCACGATCTCCGTACGCTTTTTCCCGTGAAAAAGGGGCGTCCATCCATGAAAAAGAAACCGCCGGAAGACATGAGTACGAAAGAGATGCAAAAGGAGTTAGAGGAACTTCGGATGGAGAATGCCTATTTAAAAAAGTTGAAAGCCTTAGTTCAAGAAAAGCAATCCTCACAAAAGAAGACCGGGCGCGGGCGGTCGACGAACTAAGGCAGGAGCACACGGGATTCCGTCTGGCGTTTCTATTGAAACTTGCCGGATTAAAACGAAGCACGTTTTATGCCATTCTGCAGCGCCGGAAGCAGGGAGATCGGAATCAGGAACTAAAAGAATGGATCTCGGCCATTTTCCACGAACATAAAGGACGGTACGGCTACCGGCGGATTCAGATGGAACTCCAATCGCGTTTTGACCGTACGGTCAATCATAAGAAAGTGCTGCGGCTGATGCAGGAATTACAGCTCTCCTGCCAGATCCGCCGGAAAAAGTACCGATCCTACAAGGGACCCGTCGGAACGAAGGCTCCCCACCTGATTCAACGAAAGTTCCGTGCCAAACGACCAAATGCCAAGTGGACGACCGATATCACGGAGTTTATCCTTTTCCAGAAGAAATTTTATCTCTCTCCCGTGCTCGACATGTACAACGGAGAAATCGTTGCTTACGCCATCGGAAACAGTCCCGATAAAGCACTGGTGGATACGATGCTGGATCGGGCGTTTGCCCGTCATTCCAAGAAGAAACTCATCCTTCACTCCGACCAGGGCTGGCAGTACCAGACCCCTCACTACCGGCGGCGACTAGCGAAACAAAAAATCACTCAAAGTATGTCCCGTAAAGGAAATTGCTTGGATAATGCCATCATCGAAAGCTTTTTCGGCA
>PWLM01000159.1 GCA_003560495.1 Bacillus sp. (in: firmicutes)
ATTTTCCTTTTTGTAGATGACTTATCGTAAGAGAGAGGAGGGAAATGACCCAGCAGCTGGTCAGCGAAGCTGGACAATAGAAAAGCGGAGACGGGGGTTCTGGGGCACCGAAACTGGACTAAGGCCCACGAGATAAAGGAATCTCAAAAAGGTGTTTTCCCTTTTTGTAGATGACTTATCGTAAGAGGGCAGCGGGAAGTTTCCCAGCCCCACCCCGTCGAAGCTGGACAAAGAAAAGTGGAAGAGAGCGTTTTGGGACGCAGCCGGTGGACTGCGCCCTGCGAGATAAAGGAAACCGTGAAAAGCGTATTACTTTTCACTGGTTGACTTATCGTAAGCGGGGCAAGGGAAGCGGCCCAGTCCCAGCTCTCTGCAGCTGGACAATAGAAAAGCAGAGCTGACCTTTCAGCGCTGTCAAAAGTGATGTGTTTTGATCATAAATACCGGGAGAAGCCGTCCCGAAAAAAGTGAAATGAAGGAGGGGGCAACGATGGGAAAGCCTACAGGATTTATGGAGTACACTCGAGTGACAATACCCGAGCGTGACCCTTCTGAACGGACGAAGGACTGGGACGAGTATTCGCTCCCGATGTCAGACGAGGAAGCCCGGAAGCAGGGGGCCCGCTGCATGGACTGCGGTGTCCCTACCTGCCACACGGGAATGGAGCTGGACGGAGTAACGACAGGATGTCCGGTGTATCATCTTATTCCGGAATGGAATGACATGGTTTACCGGGGACAGTGGAAAGCTGCCCTTGAAAAAGAGCATGAAATGAACAACTTCCCGGAATTTACCGGGTTTGCCTGTCCGGCACCGTGTGAAGGCGCGTGTGTGCTTGGCATTAACGAGCCGCCGGTGGCTATCCGTTCCGTAGAAAAATCAATTATTGAAAAAGGTTTCGCCGAAGGATGGGTGCAGCCAAACCCTCCGAAGCAGCGTACAGGAAAGCGCGTAGCGGTTGTAGGATCCGGTCCAGCAGGACTTGCCGCAGCAGACCAGCTGAACAAAGCGGGACACAGCGTCTCGGTATTTGAACGTCATGACCGTCTCGGCGGCCTGCTGACGTATGGTATTCCCGAAATGAAACTGCCTTATTCTATCGTTCAGCGCCGAATCAACATCCTGGAGCAGGAAGGTATCGAATTCTTCACTAACACAGAAGTAGGAAAAGATATTACTTCCGAGCAGCTGAAGAGCGAATTTGATTCGACTATTCTCTGCGGCGGCGCTACAATACACCGGGACGTGCCGGCAGAAAACACGAATTTGAAAGGCATTCATTATGCGATGGATTTCCTCCATGCCAATACGAAGAGCCTTCTCGATTCTAATCTCGAAGACGGAAGCTATATTTCCGCTGAGGACAAAAATGTTCTTGTAATTGGTGGAGGAGATACCGGTACGGACTGTATCGCTACTTCTGTACGTCATAACTGTAAGAGCCTTGTCCAGTTTGATATTTACGATAAAAAAGGTACAGAGCGTGACATGCTTGCAAATCCGTGGCCGCAGTATCCGGTTATTCACCGGGTGGAATACGGACAGAAGGAAGCGGAATCTGTATTCGGTGATGACCCTCGTGCCTATGCCGTCATGACAAAGAAATTTGTCGGAGATGAAAACGGCCAGGTAAAGGAAGTCCATACTGTCAACGTCTCCCTTCGCTTTGACGAAGAAGGAAACAAGATCCGCGAAGAAATTCCAGGATCGGAAAAAGTATGGCAGGTGGATCTCGTACTTGTAGCTATCGGTTTTAAAGGACCGGAGCAGGGACTCCTGGAACAGCTGAATGTGGAAACAAAAACGAACTCCACAGTCAGAGCAATGTACGATGATTTCCGTACAAATGTCGATGGTGTTTTCGCTGCAGGCGACATGCGCCGCGGCCAGAGTCTGATCGTTTGGGCTATTAATGAAGGGCGGGGCGCAGCACGTGAATGTGACCGCTACTTAATGGGCGGAACGCAGCTGCCTTAAGATAGACACCGGTGTTAAATAATAATAAAGAAAGGGACCGTCTCATACAATGAGGCGGCCTCTTTTTGATGCTTAGATGGAAGAGAAAGGAAAAGATTCATGTTTAAATTTCGTTTTCAGGGGGCATAAGAAGAAAGGAAAGAAATAAAGGAGGAAAAGCATGACCACCGCAAAACAAAAATCCAATGTTTTAAAATATATTCTTACAGCCCTTTTTGCTGTAACTCTGCTTCTCATTCTTGTAAACTTTGTTCTGCCGATGATGAATACGGGAACAGCAGAAGATGAACTTAATGAAACAGAAATATCAGTAGATTTAAACGAAGAAGCAGCAGAAGACATATCAGATCACTCGGTACTATTAAACAGCCTGCTTCAGAGACAGGCCTCTGAATAAAAAACGCCGCGGCAACTGCCACGGCGTTTTATTTTTAGTAGTCCTGGTCCCACGGCTTCAGATCCGTTAGTATGTCAGCGAGTTCCTTACTCTGCTTCCGCCCTTCTTTACGGACAGCACGCCGTTCAGGAGCGGTGTTAAAAAGGTATGTTTCTTCCTTTGATTCTGGGATGACAGACGGGACTTCAGCCGGCTTTCCATCCTCCTTCAAAGCAACAAATGTTAAAAAGCTTGTTGCAGCGAGCCTTCTGTCACCGGTAAGCAGATCTTCAGCAATGACTTTCACAAAGACTTCCATCGAACTTTTTCCAGTGGACGAAACGTGGGACTCGAGACAGACTGAATCTGTCTGCCGGATCGGGTGAAGAAAGTCCACCGAGTCCATGGAGGCCGTGACGCATTCTTTCCGGCAGTGCCGGGAAGCGGAAATAGAAGCTGTATCGTCAATATCACGCATCAGCTTTCCCCCGAAAAGGGTATCGTGATTATTTGTGTCCTGTGGAAACACGCGCCCCGTTTTAATGACTCGTGAATCTCTGCATCGTTTTTCTGACATGATTTCACTCTCCTCTAAATATAACTTGTCCATTATAGCACGAATGATTTTTGCGGGAAAAAGGAAGGGGCAGGAGGAAAGTATGTCGAAAGTATTTCCTAAGAGCAGGGAGGGAGTCGTGTGAACATATATGGAAAACAAGTATACGGCGCAGAGGATGAAGAAACGAGATGCAGCCATTATCATCAGGAAACAGACCGTATTGCTTTAAAATGCTTTTGCTGCAGAGAATACTATCCCTGCTATAAGTGCCACGAAGAAATTACGGGAAAACCTTTTGAACCGTGGCCTGCAGAGTACCGGGAAGAAAAAGCTGTGCTGTGCGGAGCATGCGGAACAGAACTGACGATCAGCGGATATTTAACGTCTTCCAGCCGCTGTCCGGCCTGTCGCTCCGCCTTTAATCCGGGATGTGCGCTGCATTATCACCTGTATTTTGAGCCGAAGAATTAAGGAGGAAAAGATGAGTCTTTTGTATGTTACTGCAAACCCAAAAAAGATCTCCGAGTCGTTCAGTCTGCAGCTGGGAGAGCACTTTCTAAAATCCTATCAGGAGCTTCATCCGGAAGCAGAAATAAAACGTCTCGACTTATTCAAGGAAAATGTTCCTCCTCTCGAAGGAGAAGCTTTAAGCGCCTGGGAGCGGACGAGTACGACAGAAGTAACAAATAAATACGTAGAGGAATTTCTACGGTACGACCAGGTCGTTTTCGTCACTCCGCTCTGGAACATGGGAGTGCCGTCCCCGGTCAAAGCTTATATCGACCATTTAATTCTTCCGGAGAAAACATTCCGGTTCGGAGAAAAAGGCATCGAAGGCCTGCTGCAAAACACAAGAATCCTCCATCTTCAGTCACGCGGAGGAATTTATTCAGAAGGAAAGCTGGCCTCCTTTGAGCACGGAGACAGCTATTTACGAACTATCTTTCAGCTTACAGGTGTGCAGACGTACGAGCACATTTACGTGGAAGGAACGAGCACCTACCCGGAGGAAGCAGCCGGACGGTTGGAAAAAGCAAAGCAGGAAGCGGAAAAGCTGGCTTCCACGTTTCAATAAGCCGGTATACAAGAAAAGCGGAGCGGTCCCGAAAGCAGGGAACCGCTTCTCTTTTTTTGAGGAGGAGCAGTTGTTTCACAGTCATGATTAATCATTATAGAAGGTGGAATAATCTTTATCGGAACTCGATTAATCATTATAGGCGGGGTATTTGTCATTACGGATGTTATTAATCATTATGGAGTCTGCTTTAATCATTATATACCGTCCTGGAAGGTGAATTAATCAGCCCGGGCTCCTTATTAATCAACAAGGGAGCGCCTCCCCAAAAAAGAACAGGAATCGGGAAAATTAAAAACCCCCGTCCAAAGACGGGGGCTGCAAGTTATTAATAATTCGGCTTCATTTCTCCGGATTCGATTTCCTCAATGTAGTGGCATGCAGCCCGGTGGCCGTCCTGCATAAGTGAATCATTGTTACGGAGTTCCGGGTCTTCTTCTACACACTTATCCGTCGCAAACGGACAGCGTGTATGGAAGCGGCAGCCGGTCGGCGGATCGATCGGGGAGGGAACGTCCCCTTTCAGTACGATCTGCTCTTTTTTCTTCGTTGGATCCGGCACCGGAATTGCAGAAAGAAGCGTTTTTGTGTACGGATGCTTCGGATTGTCGAAGAGCGACTTCTTATCAGCAATCTCTACGATTTTTCCGAGATACATCACAAGTACACGGTCGGAGATATGGCGCACAACTCCAAGGTCATGTGAGATAAACAAATACGTCAGGTTGTAGTCACGCTGCAGCTTTTTAAGCAGGTTCAGCACCTGAGCCTGAATGGACACGTCGAGTGCGGAAACTG
>PWLM01000106.1 GCA_003560495.1 Bacillus sp. (in: firmicutes)
CGACCTGACGACGACGCAGATTACAGGGTCAGAAGTCCAGGTGGTTTCGGAAGGCAATGACCTGCCGGATCCGATTGTGATCGGTGAGGACCGGGATATTCCGGAAGAGCTCGTAGCTGACCCGGAAAGCTATGACATTTACGATCCTGACACATTCGATGCAGAAAATAATGCGCTGGATTTTTATGAAAGTCTGGAAGGAATGCTCGTAGAAATCCCGGGGCAGGTAACAGTAACCGGGCCGCAGAAATACAATGAGCTTACGGTAATTTCGGAAGAATGGGACATTGAAAACCGGACGGATTCCGGCGGTGTGTACCTGGAGGAATCCGAATTCGATGCGGAATTGAACACAGAAATTATGTTTGTAAATGCTCCGCGCGGTACCGTGGCTAAAACAGGCGACTATTTTGAAGAAGCAGTGACAGGTGTTATTTCGTATAACTTCGGCAACTTCAAACTGGAACCGGTCGAAAATGGCCTGCCGGAACTGATGGACGGCGGGAACGAACGCCGGGACGAAACAACGATCGATTTTGAAGAAGATAAGCTGACCGTAGCTACCTACAACGTAGAAAACTACTACCCGGGTGTACCTTCTGAGAAAACAGAACGCCTTGCCAATTCAATGGCAAATGAACTGGACGCTCCGGATATTATTACGCTCGTAGAAGTAATGGATAATGATGGTACAACAGACAGCGGGAATACCGAAGCTGACGAAAGCTATCAGACGCTGATTGATGAAATCCGAGACCAGGGCGGGCCTCAATATGCGTTTACGGATGTCGCGCCTGTTGATGGCATGGACGGCGGTATTCCGGGCGGAAATATCCGCGTCGGACATATTTACCGTACGGACCGTGTGGAGCTTGCAGACGACAGCACCGCTGATGCAACAGAAGCCGTGCAGATCGGCGAAAACGGGGAACTGAGCCACGGAACCGGCTTTATTGATCCGGATAATGAAGCTTTTAGAAATTCCCGTAAACCGGTCATTTCTGAATTTATTTTCAAAGGTGAGTCTGTTTACGTAATCGGCAATCACTGGAACTCAAAACGCGGCGACCTCGCTCCTTACGGTATGGAACAGCCGCCCGTACAGGGAAGCCGCGAGCAGCGTATGGAAATTGCAGAAGTTGTCGGCGGATTTGTCGAAGAACTGAATCAGAAGGCAGACGATCCGAACGTTGTGGTACTCGGCGACTTTAACGACTTTCCATGGTCCCCGCCGGTAGAAACAATGGTGGAAATGGGTGACCTTTACAATGCGATATATGAACTGCCGCGCAGCGAGCAGTATACGTATAACTACAACGGCAGTTCCCAGTCCCTTGATTCTATCGTCGTCTCCGAGCACCTGCAGGCAGGACTGGATGTCGATGCGATGGCGATCAACTCCGAGTTTATGGAAACCCACGGCCGGGCGAGCGACCACGATCCGATCATGGTGCAGCTCGAAGTTCCGGACATCGACCCGGACTACGATATGGGAGATGTGACTCCACCGGAAATAACGTTTGTGGATGATGAGCTGAATGAAAATCCACGGATTGAAATGACAGCCGGTGAAGAATTTACGGTACCGGAAGTAACAGCTGTGGATGACGTAGACGGTGATATTACGGACCAGGTGGAAGTGACTAATAACGTGGATCCGGACAGTGCCGGTACGTATACTGTGCGCTATGAAGCAGCAGACGAAGCGGGCAACCGCGGCCAGCTGACGCTGACGGTTGTTGTTCAGTCCGATGCTGATCCTCTGGAAGAACTTGCGAATGGCTCCTTTGAGGAGTGGGAGGATGGTCTTCCTGCAGGCTGGTATGGAGAAGCTTCAAATACTGCGATGTCCCGTGTGAATCAGTCAGACGATTCATTTGACGGGGAATATGCGGTTCAGCTTGAACGTGACAATACAAGCCACCAGCGGTTCACTACAGAAGCCTATCGCATGGAAGAAGGAGCGGTTTATGAAGTAACGTTCCAGGTGAAGGGCACCGGCGAGATCCGTAACGCGATGTACGCTCCCGGCTACCACGGGAACAACTACAGCAGCTACTCCAGCTATACGATACTTGAAGAGAGTGACTGGCAGGAAGTAACGTGGGAATATGAAGCACCGGGAGACGGAGAAGCAGAAATTATTTTCTCTATGAGAAATACTTCCGGAGAGCATCTGATTGTCGATCAGGTGGAAGTGGAAAAGAAGTAAAAGAAGCGAAGAAAAAGCCCTGCCGGTGGACGGCGGGGCTTTTTTTGTTGAGCAGCAGTTGGGAACGGGAAGACTATGCGGTAATTCAGGAAGAGAAGCCGTCGCCTCCATTAATTTTCTTCGTATTTCTGCCAGCCTCCTGAAGGGACGCACTCTTTAATGACCTTCGCAGAAGAAATCCACTTCTGCGTTCTGTTTTGCTTTGAAATGGAACGTTTTGTGAGTGGCGGCGAGGCAATTCTACCAAAGGAAAGCGTATTTCTACCAACGCGGTCCGGAATAGTGCCAACTCGTCCCCGGAATTCTACCAACCTTCTAAGTATTTCTACCAAATAAGAACATTTGTACCAAATACAAGCGTATTTCTACCAACTTTCCGCCGAATACTGCCAACTTTCAGAGGCGCAGCTGATCCCTTTTCAGGATCTTTGGGGGCTGCGTTCCGGGAAGATCTATACAGTATAGCGGAGAGAACAGTCTATGCGGATTCTTCTCCCGATAATTTTTTAGTTTCTTTACTAAGTATATAGATCCAGCATACAGAGAAAATAATGTAAATCCAGTCGAAAAAAGCGCCGGTTCCGGAAGTCAGAATACCACCGATTATTGCACCGCTGAACATCATGCCGGCCGAAAGCTGGAAGGTGTGCAGCCGGAGAAGCGGCAGTTCAATGCGGAAAAAAGCAAGAAGGCCTATAATGAATAAAATAATAACAATAATAGTCCAGATAGCAGGCAGGGATATCGTCCGGTCAAGCACGGTAAGTAAAAGAAAAGCCGGTACGAGCCATCTTACCTGGCGCTGAAAGGTTTCCATAAAGGATCTCTCCTTTTGATTTTTTGAATGGTAAAAAAGTCTTTTAAAAACGCTGTGTTAAAGCATTTTCGATGACTGGGAAAAACTCCGGTGCCCCTCTGCCAACCAAAAACTTTCACAAGGATTTCCCCGCAGGACTGCTGCACCAAGATGGAGGGAAGGGTCTTTCCTCACTGAATTTAAAAAAGAAATGAAGCGGCGTAGACGACGAGCGGGATTGTTCCCATCGACAGGATCGTTGAAAAGGAAATAGTCATAACTGCGCTATCTTCGTCATCCGTATAGCGGGTAAAGAGAATGGCCGCGAGCATAAAGGTCGGCATGCCGGAAAGCACGATGACGACGTTTCTCGTCATTTCCTCCAGCGGAATAAACGGAAGAATAGTGAGTGTTAATGCAGGTATGGCAAGCAGCCGGACCGTGAGCGGGAACCAGATCTGGGGATACACCCGGAACCCGGTCCGGCGGAGCAGCTGCTGCAGGAGAATGCCGGTGTACAGCATCGCAAGCGGAGCGGCAAGACCCGATAAAAGCTCTACAAGCTGGCGGATGACGGCCGGCGGCTCCAGCTCAAGAAAAGCGGAGCTGATACCGATAATGACTGCAGCGAGCGGAAGGTTGATAAGGGATTTCAGCTGCTTCAGGCGAAATGAGCGTCCGGACTGCAGAAGATAAAGACCGACAGTGAAAATAACGAAATCCAGTCCGGCATCAAAAATGGCAGCAAGAAGCCCGCCGGTCGGCCCGAAAATCGTGGCACAGAGCGGAATACCGATAAAGCCGGTATTTCCGAGAGCGGCGAGGACCGTCATTCTTTTCGCAAACGTGGAGCGGAAGCCTGCTATTTTCGCAAATAAAAGAGCAAATACGATGGCTCCGAGATGAAAAATGATAGAAATACCAAAAATGATGCCGACCTGACGAAGCAGCTGGTCGGAAACGTCCGTGTTGAACACTCCGTTTAAAATGACGGATGGTACAGCGATGTTTAATACGACAACAACGAGAAGCTGCTTTGTTTCAGTAGTAATATGTACTTTATAGGAAAGAAAAACACCTAAAGCGACCATCAGTCCCATGACTGTGATCGCTGTGGCTACGACAGCAGTTTCCATAAGCAGGACCTCCACAAAAACATTTCAATTATAGATGTCAAAATACCGGAAAGGCAGTGACTTCCAGTTAAGGATAGCATGAATGCCAGGGAAAAAACGAGAGTCCGGGTGGGAATTATCTTTCGATTGGCGTACAATAAGCGGAGATGAGTAAATTACAGAAAGCCGGGTCGTATTTATGATTGAACTGTTGATAGTATTTCTCGTACTGCTGGCGGGCAGTTTTATTCAGGGAGTGAGCGGATTTGGCTTCGGCCTGATTGCGATGAGCTTCCTTCCGCTCATGTTTACCGTAATAGAAAGTACACTGCTCGTGATGTCGCTTTCACTGTTTGTTGCAGCAAGCATTGCGGTGCAGATTTGGAAGCATGTCCGGTGGAAATCGCTCGTTGTGCTTTTGAGCGCGGCTTTTTTCGGCCGGATTGGCGCGTTTTATGTTCTTTCTACATATGGAGAACTGGATATTATGAGGGATTTTCTCGGTGTATTCCTTCTTCTGATTGTCGTTTACCTTTTTTATGGAGCGAAAAGAATGCAGAAAATCAACTCTACGGCCATTTGGATTCCCATTCTTGCCGGGCTGCTCGGCGGGTTTGTCGGGGGAGTGTTTGCTATCGGGGGACCGTTTTTCGTCTTTTTC
>PWLM01000148.1 GCA_003560495.1 Bacillus sp. (in: firmicutes)
ATGGATCGTTCCGTCAGTTCACAGAGCAGCGGCTGCAGCTCCAGCGCATCGATCACTGCCCGGGTTCTCAAACTCATGACAAGCGGTACGGCTCCTGTTCCGCTGCATAAATCAGCTGCTTTTTCTGCCCCGCTGACACGGACGAACCTGGCCAGAAGCACTGCATCCATAGAATACGTAAATATATCACTGCGCTGATGAATCACCCGCTCATTCCCCGGCAGGTAGTCCTGTCTTTCTTCTGCCTGTTTCACTTTTTTCCCTCCAAAAGAAAACGCCCCAGAGCAGGTCTGTGGACGTTTCCGCATTGATATTCGTTATTCCTGATCGGACCGGTTGAGAAAGGAGAGGCAGAAAAGGCAGTCGCCTTCTTTACGGATGCTTCCATAATGAAGGTTGCATATGTGGAAACCTTCCTGATAAAGCCTCGCCAGGTTATCGTACCCTTCCCCAAATCCTGCTTTAATCCGTTTTCCCGACGTGCGTTCCTTCTGCTCCCCTGCTTCTGACTCCCGGTTCATCCGCTCCCGGAGATGATCATTTTCCATTTGCAGATGGGTGTTCTCTTCCAGCAGTTCCGCCAGCTGATCCTTCAGCTCCCCAAGCTCTTCGTGAAGCCCGCCGATACGCTCTTCCATCTGGCTGACGCGGGAAAAGAGTTCATTTTTGTTCACGATGCCTACACCTCATTATTTCGTGGTTTCTGCGGCGATCGCTCCTTCTTCCAGGAGTTCATCCAGCGTATATTCAATCACCTGTCCGGATTCGTAAATTTCCACCTGGACAAGCCGTTCCAGCATGTTGAGCCCCGTTACTTTTCCTTTTCCGTAGCTTGTATTCAGCTTTTGGTACAAGTCCGGAAGCTCTTTTTTAGCCGATTCATACATGTCGTTCTCATATTTTAAACAGCACATAAGTCTTCCACACAGTCCCGAAATTTTTGTCGGATTAAGTGACAGGTTCTGATCCTTCGCCATTTTAATGGATACGGGCTCAAAATCTCCGAGAAATGTCGAACAGCAGAGCATTCTGCCGCACGGACCGATTCCGCCGAGCATTTTGGCTTCGTCTCTTACCCCGATCTGGCGGAGTTCGATTCTTGTGCGGAAAATGGAAGCAAGATCCTTTACCAGTGTCCGGAAGTCGATCCTTCCATCTGCTGTAAAATAAAATAAAATTTTGTTGCGATCAAACGTGAACTCTACGTCCACCAGCTTCATATCAAGGTTATGCTCTGTAATTTTCTTCAGGCAGACATCAAATGCCTTCTCAGCTTCCTTCTTATTCTGCTGAATAGTCATTTTGTCTTTGTCTGTAGCGAGCCGGAGCACTTTCTTCAGTGGAAGAACAACATCCTGTTCCTCTACTTCTTTCATTCCGATAACCGTCTTGCCGAATTCCATCCCGCGGGCCGTTTCGACAATCACATAGTCATCTTTCTCTATCTCGAGATCCCCGGGAGAAAAATAATAAATCTTACCGGTTTTCTTAAATCGTACGCCAATTACTCGATGCACATTTATCCCTCCTGTAAACGAAGAAGCAGCTGCTCCATTAACAGCTGCGGAGACACGTTCGCATGTACGCGACGTTTTGCATCCATGACTGCCTGGAGGTTGTTACCGAGTTTTCCTTGAGAAAGCTGAAACGCCTGTTTGGCGAGCGTTTCTTCCTGATCTATATAAACAATCGCTTCCGACTGGCCGACCTGCATACGCAGCACATCCCTGTACCACAGCATCATCAGATCCAGTGCCGTCTGCACCGTTTCGCGTTCATTGAAAAAAGGTATGACTTTTTCATGAAGCGTAATGAACGCCTCGGCAGGACGCCGGATTTGATCATCAATTAATTGTATCACTTTCTCCCTTGCCTGTGAAATCCAATCTTCTTCAAACAGCTTCTCTGCCTCCGACAAATCGGAAGTCAGCCTCGCAGCAAGAGCTGCTTCTTTTTCCTGGAAACCTGCTTCTGCCAGTGCCCGCGTGACCCGTTCCGGAGAAAGCGGGGAAAATGTCATTACCTGCGCCCGGGAAAGAATAGTCGGAAGCATCTGATAGGAATTTCCTGTAAGCAGCACGGCCAGTGCTTCGCCGTCCGGTTCTTCCAGGAACTTCAGCAGGCTGTTCGCTGCACTTGCAGACATTTTATCTGCTTCCTCCACTACATACACTTTTTTCTGGGATTCCATTCCCCGCATGCTGAATTCTTTTTTCAGCCCGCGGATCTGGTCTACCTTAATGGAAGCACCTTCCGGCCGGATGACGTGCATATCCGGGTGGTTCCCTGATTCCGCACGCCGGCATTCCCGGCAGACGAGGCAGGGATCGGCCCCCTTCACTGCTTCACAGAAAAACGCTTTTGCAAGAAGTGTTGCGGCGGCTCTCTTTCCGGTGCCTCTTCCGCCTTCGAAAACATAGGCGTGAGCCAGCCGGTCTCTTATCAGACTGTTCTGCAGAACCCGGGCAATTGTAGGCTGCGTATCTTCCAATTCATGCCATTTATCCATGCTTATTACCTCTTCCGCTAAAACTTCTCGAACTGATCGACTGGAAGAATAAAGACAGTTGCTCCCCCGACCTGCACTTCCACCGGGTAAGGAACGTAGGAATCTGCATTGCCTCCCATTGGAGAAATCGGTGCCACAAGCTGTTCTCTCGCCTGGCAGTTTTCCTTAATGATTTCCAGCACACGCTCTACTTCCTCGTTTTGTACACCGATCATAAAGGTGGTATTGCCTGCTTTAAGAAAGCCGCCGGTGCTGGCAAGTTTCGTAGCCTGAAAATCTTTTTCCACAAGGGCATCCGACAGGCGGTTGCTGTCTTTATCCTGAATTACTGCCACGATCAGCTTCATAGTCATCTCCTCCATTAAAATAGGGGTTATACATATTATAACAAGAATCTGCTCCGGACACCCGGTCCCTGCAGGTATTTTGTCTTAAATTCTATATTTTCTCCTGCAGCAGGCTCCACGCAGCGTCTGTTACTTTCTCCAGCGTCTGCCCTGCATCGACGAGACGGATGCGCTCCGGTTCCTGATGCTGCAGCTGCAGGTACATTTCGCGCACAGATTCATGAAACGACAGCGACTCCTGATCGAGACGGTTGATTTCCCTGCCTTTATTGGCAGCAATTCGCTCCAGCCCCTCTTTCGGGTCAATGTCGAAATAAAGTGTGATGTCCGGAAGTCTTCCTTCTGTTGCAAACATATTCAGCTCACGCACGGCTTCCACACCGATTTTTCTTGCAAACCCCTGATACACAAGACTGCTGTCCACAAACCGGTCACAGAGAACGACCCCTCCCCGTTCCAGATGCGGAATTACTTTCTCCACAAGGTGCTGTCTTCTCGCAGCAGCATAAAGCAGCGCTTCTGTTCTCGCATCCATTTCCGTATGGCTTGGATCAAGAATAACTTCCCTGATTTTTTCTGCAATGTAACTGCCTCCGGGCTCCCTCGTTGCAAGCACCGGACGGCCGGTCTTTTCCAGCTTTTTTTGAATTTCTTTCAGTACAGTCGTTTTACCGGCACCTTCTCCGCCTTCAAACGTTACGAATAATCCACTCACGATTTATTGTCCTCCCCCGGATCAAAAACTTTCAATTTTTCTCTACCACCTTTAATACGTACACCTTTTTTTCTGAGCCTGTTTCTTTCCTCCACATGTGTGGAATGGATTCTCTCCCCCCGCAGCAATAGAGGAATACCGGGAGGATACGGGATAACTGTTTCTCCCGCCGTCATCCCCTCACTTTCCTCCCAGGAAACTTCGTGCGTTTTTTTCGTGAACATTTCCCCGTACGTATAGACAAGTGAAGTCAGCCCTTTTCCCGGCACGGGATAATGCGTTTTTTCAGTAAATGTTTCACGTGAAAAAACAGGTGCCAGCTTCTTTATTGTTTCTGAAATATCCTCTTTGTCCAACGACAGTACGACCAGCAGGTGTACCGGTGAAATCAGCTCCGGAAACAGTCTCTCACGTTTCATCTGCTCCTGCCATTTTTCCGGCCGACCTTCCTCCTCCGTATAAAGATTTATTTTCAACGGATCGAGCCGGTAGGGACCGATGCTTTCCGGAAGCAGTCTTATTTTCGTTTCCAGCATTTTTTTATGTAAAGAAATCACTTCCACCGTTTCTTTCCAGTCGTTTTTTCTTGCAGCATATGCTCTTGCCGCGTCGAGTGAACCCATTATCGGATACGACGGGCTGCTCGATTGAATCATACTCAGCCGGCGTTTCACTTCCGTTTTGTCCATGCTTACTCCAAGATGCAGCCACGCCCCCATCGTCATTGCCGGGAGCGTTTTATGAGCCGACTGTACGACAGCGTCGGCACCGGCACTCAATGCACTTTCCGGAAACCACGGGCTGCTCCCGGGAAGAAAATGTGCCCCGTGTGCTTCATCTACAAACAGGAGAGTATCGTATGCCCGGCACACTTCTGCATGTTCTTTGAGCGGCAGAGTATAGCCTTCGTACGTAGGATTCGTTAAAAATACGGCCTTCGTATCCGGGTGGCTCCTGAGCGCCTTTTCAAGCTGCCTGGAAGAAACGCCGAGGCCGAGACCGGAAACGCTGTCTGTTTCCGGAGCAAGAAAAACCGGCTGCTGGTCTGCCAGTTCCAGACCGTGGAAAACAGACTGGTGGCTGTTTCTCTGCACGATAATTTTTTCTCCAGGGCCCGCTGCCAGGAGAAGTGCAAGATTGCCGGACGTCGATCCTCCGGTTAAAAAGAAGCTCGAATCCG